>JANMME010000672.1:0-10304 GCA_031373015.1 Saprospiraceae bacterium | reverse complement strand
CCCTGGGGGGGTTGGCAAAAACCACCCCCGCCGCGGCGGCTGAGATCGTTGTTTTTGCAATTAGTGTTTATTGAAAGTAAGGATAAGGAACACCTCGCAGGGCGAAAAGTGTTAGGGTTTGGAGCAGAATGCCTTCACGGTCGCTGCGGTGGTATGGCTTGCTTACCCTGGCTCAAACAACTTATCCATGCTTATTTCGCACTCGATCTCTTCGAGGTAATACTTGTTTTGCAAGGCGGGATAGGTCGTGAGCAGGGTCGTAAATACAGCCTTTTTAGTCTGTGTCGCTTGCTTGAAAATGGATTTCTTTAGTCTTAGCCGGGCGGAATAGTCGTTGGTAAGCGCAAAGTTTTCCTTAGTGAACTTTGCCTCGCACAAATGGATAATTTGGTCGGCCCGGTCAATGATCATGTCTATCTGGGCTCCTGGAAGGGCATCGTTGCCCTTGAATTTCCAGGAGCTGTGTTTCGTATATACGCCGCTGATGCCCAAGGCAGATTTTATCTGGCTGATGTGCATCATGCAGATGTTCTCGAAGGCATAGCCGCTCCATGCCGTATAGGTGCTTTGCTTTGACAGCTGCTCCCATATTTTGCCCCCCGCGCCTTTATTGGGACGAATAAATTTCAGGTAAAACAAGGAGTACAAGTCGGTCAGTTTGTAGATTGAATCCTTTTTTTTATGGAGAAAAGGCTGAAAAATACTGATAAAATCGCACTCTAACAGTTCATCAAGGGCTTTTGACAAGGTGCCTTCGCTTTTTTTTGTGTCGGCGGATATTTCGGTCCGGGTCATCCCTTGCGGGCGGGCGGCCAGAGCCTCTATAATGGCGATATGATGCTCCGCATTCCTGAAAAGCGAGTGGTACAATTGGTTGTACTCTTCGATCAATAATCCCTGCGGCGAGAAACAAATCTCGTCTATCAGCTGTGTTGAGCTCTTGCCTTTTTCGATTTCTTTGAGGTAAAACGGTATCCCGCCCATGGCCATATAAAGCTCGAGTATCTGGTAGCGGGGGAGGTTCACGCCCTGACTTTGGATGAACAGGGCTGTTTCATGCAAATTGAAGGGCATCAGTTTTACCCGTTGGGTGACCCGGTTGTACAAACCACCCCGGGCGTTGATCAGGTTTTTTCTGATCCACGACGAAGCTGAACCACAGGCAATCAGCAGGACATCGTCCATCTTTGATGCATGCTGGTTCCAAAAGAATTCGAGGGCAGAAACAAACTCGGACTTAGGCGTGTCCATCCAGGGCATTTCGTCCAGAAAAACGACCCATTTCGACCCTCCCCGGGGCAGATTGGACAAATAGTTGGCCAATATATCAAAAGCCTGCTGCCAGGTTTGCGGTGCGGGCGTTTCTTTGGCCCCGCCCGCCCGCTGGAGGATTTCGCTGAAAAAATTGTGCAGTTGCTGCTCTTTCGTCCCGTCCTTCGTGCCTGAAAGGTCAAAAACGATGTTGTCTTTCAAATACTGGCGCACTAAAAAGGTCTTGCCGACCCTTCTCCTGCCATAAAGGGCCATGAATTCTGCCTGTTTCGATCGCAGCATCTTGTCCAACTTTTCTTTTTCCTTTTCCCGGCCTATAATCGTTTGCTCCATAGACAGCATTTTTAAACTTAGAGAAATCTGAGCAAAAATAACAGATTTCTCTAAGTATGCGGTTTTTTTTCTGCCCTCCCACTATTTCCGCCGCGCGTGGTTTTCCACTTTTATCACACTATGCGATAAAATAACACTCATTTAGCCGCTTTGAGTTTTTGGGAGTGCCAGCACTCGACCAAAGCGCACTTGATGCGGACGGGTTCCGTCAAAATGACAAATCTTGGGTACCCGGGTTGGGAAGAAATTATTGATAATCAAGCAATTTAGTGTACTTGCCCTGATATAAACCACTCAGTCCTGTTTCTTTTTTGCCAATTCGCGGCGCACTTGTTGAACAAATTTATGGGTGACGCCCACAAATTCGGCTACCTCGGCATCGCTCCAATCTGGAAATTTTTGGATGGTTTTAATGGTGATGGCGTGATCTTTTTCTTCACGGCCCTCCCGAAGGCCCTCCCGAAGGCCCTCCTCTTTCCATTTTCTCCCGAATATTTCAGGGATGGCATCAATCCAGTCGCGCTCCCCTTTTGGCAATTGCTTGCTGAGTTCTTTAACTTGAGCCTCTGTCATTTTATAGAAATTGGTGACGTAAAGTGTTAAGGTTTCAAGTAGGATGCCTTCACGGTCATTCCGATAGAATGGCTTGCCAAAAGTAAGGATATCTCCAGCCAGTCTCTACCACACTACCAAAATTCTCCCCCCCCCAACGTTTTTCCCTTCAATTTGCACTTGATATAGATACGATCCCACAGACAAGCCTAATAATTGAATCATTACTGGTTGTTGGGGCATTACAGTAAAAGTTTCTTCAAGCGCAAGATTTCCTAATCCATCAAAAAGACTTATCTTACCTAGTTGGCCCTGATAATTTCTATCTGAGATGAGCATAGTATAGGTTTTGGCGGGGTTAGGAAACACTTCCCAGTTCAGAAACGGAGAGCCATTAGTTGTATTGGCTTCGGAAACAGGTACTATTACACAGTTCCCTGGTTCGATGCATCCATCGAGTGAAAATTTAAGCAGCCACGCTTCTTGATGCAAATCTCCTTCTAAAGACATTACATGCCCGCCTGCAATGATACTACCAGATGATAGATGTCCTAGCGTGAGTAGCTGGTTTTTGTTTATGTTGAGATCTGGAGAAAGATAGACTGTGTCTTGTCGTATCCAAATTCGCTCGCCATTGGTTGGGTTGATATGTGCTGTAAGTCCGCCTACCACATATCCATTGGAACTATACTGAAACGATCCAACTACGTCCCACGCGCCATCAACGGGGTTTTGCTCTAAGTCCATCCACCCATAGAGGTACGTCATTTCTGCTGCAGTTTGGAACGTTTCCCATACCGTATGCCAGTCGTCGGTATCCAATTTTCGGGTCATATACTCTGTCAAAGTGGCGTTGGGAAAATCTCGATGGTATCGGGCACCAATGAGTACCAACTCATGGTCGCCTGAAAGTTCGATTTTGACCCCTCCGAGCTCTTCAGAAATTTCAGATCTCCAATCCGACAATACTCCCCCCGTGGAGTCAACTTCAAATACCCAACTCCGCGCCCAGGAACCGGGTTCACCTATACCACTATTAGTGCTCTGAAATCCCGAAATAAAGTATGAATTGTTATCTTTTTGAAGGATTCCCCCCCCCACATCAAACAATCCCGGTACGCCATAATCTTTTTGCCAAAGCTTATTTCCATCATAATCAATTTTGCATATAAAAGCATTTACATCATAGTTCGCATACTGGAGGGCTCCTGTGATCATATACCCTCCATCGCATTCGGTTGGCAAAAAGCCGTGAATCACCCGGAGGTTGGCATCGCCAAAGCCATTTATCCATTCCAAATCGCAGGAATGAGAGAATTTAAAGCTGACCACGGTATCTCCGAAAAGGGCATCGCCTATTCCGAGGTACCCCCCATCGGAAGTTTTAATAAAGCCTGTTTGTTCACTTAACACATAACCTTCGGGGTGGAAATAGGTGTTATAATCCAACAAATTGCCCAGCGTGTCGAATTTGGAAATATGCACTCCATAATGTCCTGGCACATCTATTACTGGCCCGAAAGCAACAATCGTGTCTTGATCTATCAATAGGGCAAAGATGCTAGTCGTGACTGCTCCGGGCAGGTTGAATACTTTGTTGAGTGCTGTTTGGCTTTGAAGGGCAAAAGGGAATAGTAAAACAAAGAGAAAAGTACGTATCATAGAAGAACGTAAATGGAAAATGGAAACAGAGGCTGGGGCAACGAAATAGATTCGTTGCCCCAGCAAACGAAATTCTAAAAAAAATCAATGTGCAATTAAAAGGGGAAGCATGGCAGATTCACCGTTATTAAGCTGGACCTGAATAAAATAGCAGCCGTCAGGTTGTCCTGCGAGCGAGACCAATAGCCCATTCTCCGATACAGGCATTTCTTGCCTCGACAACAAACGGCCGTGAATGCTGTATAGGCTGACCTGACCAATTAGATCAAATTGCTTGACTTTGCTTGGGCAGATTACTCGTACCGACTGATCTGCCGGGTTGGGTGCGAGGTTAAAACCCTTAGAGTCTAATTTTGCGTCCGATCCAGCATCCCGATTGCTGGTTTCGACAACTTCTTCTGGTGGGTAATGAATGCCGTACATGAGAAGCATGGCCTTTGCAAATCCGCGAACTTGTGCATAATCGTTAGTTTCTGCAAAATTTTTTAGGGTATTGATACTGCTTGTTGGCAAATTGAGCTTATTCCCTCCACTTTCCAAATGGATTTGCATAATATTAAGCACGTATCTATAATCGTTGAACTCTGCCAATTTAGCACCGTTTAAGCCATACTTTGAAGGCAACGTATTTAAGAGGTTGATAGTTTGGGCATATTCACCAGTGCCCAAATAGCTTTTAGCCAGTTCAAGATCGGTTTCATAAGCATCCATATTCCCCAGCCAATAGCGATAATCAGCTAGGCTGCCCTCGTTGGCTATAATATGCAACAAGACATCAAAGGTGTTGGCTTGAATAGTGGATTTCAGTGCTGTCATATAGAGTTTTTGCATTGCCGCATTCGGGCCGTTGGGTTGCTGCTGATAACTGTTGAAAACTATATTGAGCTCAACCTTTGCCGCTAGAATGGCTTGTTTTTCTTGGTTCAATTCATTTTCAGTGCGACATGGGGGGGCACAATAAATGGACTCACACTGCCGATCATAGGGTGTGGGCATTGGAAATACCTGATTTACTGTAAAGGTCTGAGGCGTTTCCGGAAAGGAGCCAACCTTATGAACGTAAGTAATACCATTAACACCAAGTCCAGAGCGAAAATCGCTTTCAAACTGATTGATATGGGAAAAATGATTTCCCGCAGAAATCATAGTAGGGAATGGGCCCCCTTGAAGAATACCTTGGAGTGATCTCACACCAATACCATCATGCACATTAAAATCGAAATCGTTATTCTGGTTTTCGTTACAAAGGTATAGCAACCCTGTGCCAGTAATTGTTGCATTGTCTCCTACAGATTCGTTGCCTATATTTAGGTTTGTGTAGTAATTCTTACGAATCAGGTTATCCGTCTCTCCAATAGAATAAGCTCGCGATCCAATAAGGTTTGTGTAATCCAGAATATCTTGGAGAATATTTTGGGCACGTTCAAAATTGTTTTCTTGAAGAGTAAAAGTACTATGAGTCGATTCAAGAAGTACACCAAAAATGGATATTGGGGCATCGTAGAATGGCACATCGCCAATCTTAAAAGTATTTTGGACGATAATGCCACGGCTGGCAGCTTCACTGCGAACACCAATCCAACACCCTTGAAAAAGAGCCGATTGGATAGAATAGAGCTTCGGCAGCACTCCAATGATCTCTGTCTTGCCTACAAAAACCCCTTCATACAAGTTTTTGAAGGTGCATTTAACCTGATTTCCTGCGGGACAAGGAGGGGTAGGGGAAGGACTAGAGGAAGAACAGAAATTGCTTACAATAAAGCCAGATTCGGAAGATAATATCCCGATCCCATACTCGAACCTTGTGAGAATGTCTGTTCTCAAATTACTGAAATCACAGCCTAAAAATCGGATGCCACGTACCTGTGACAGGTCAACAAAAGCGTAAAATTTTATTTTATCAGCCGGTTCATAAATAGCAGGATTGTCTCCTAAATAACCCGAATCAGTAATAAAGTCGCAGGTATTGAAATGGCTAAAATTGGATGTTACCGAGCCTACGCCCGGGAGATGGTTTTCAAACGACTCGAATTGTACCGCTCTTTGGTTATTTAAAAATGTAGTGCCTGTACATATTACGATGCCACCACCAGAGTTTCCAGCGTGAATGCCTACAACTGCGTTTTCAATAATTGACCCAGCACTGGCTGTCAAGCGTCCTTGTGTATAAATGCCATTGCTTGGCCACTGGGTATTAGATGTTGTGCTGCCCTGTACCTCTACTCCTTTCCACATTTTTCCAAAGCAAGTATTTGTCAGTTTTCCATTTAAGATCAAGTGGCAGCCCGGTTCTACTACTAATTTTGCATTTTCACAAAATTGAACCGTAATACCAGATGCAATGGTTAGGGTTGCATTATTGACGATGTGAATTTCGTTGTGTACTTGCACAAAGCCCGTGGGATGAGTATTGAAATCCCAGGGCGTAGAGACGCTAATATTGTTTGTTTCAGGGAAAACTCCTGTACAGCGTAAGTTCTCATCCGACCAGATATATGGGCGATTCAGCGACAAACAAGCAAACATCCACTCCCGTTGACCTTGAGTAAATTTGTTTTGGCAAGGATGAGCATAGCCCATAAAATTGTCATAATTAACAGGAATATCACCATTACATTCACCCTCATGGGAGGCGCAAACCAAAGGACTAAAAGAGTTAACTTCCACTTGTGGGTTAGTGTCTTCAATAAAGTCTCCGTTAGTCGCTGATTGAGATAACGGGTGACAATCAGTCCAATAAGCACAACCAGTATTAATTGGGTCTTTATTAAAAATATGGAGCAAATTCAACCAGTGCCCAGTTTCGTGTGTCAAGGAGTGCCTCCCAGCGTTGTTGGGATAGAATTCGTCTTTTTTGATAACTATACCATCTTCTTCATCCTTCGGAAAAAATTCTCCGGCTATCTTATCTGTGCGATCCATTCCATCGCAAGTAAGGTTTTCTTTGAAAGTTGAATAAAATGTCAAAGTCGCACCTAGTATATTTGGATCAATTTCGGTGCCTACAGTTTCTGCCACCCAAATATTGAAGTAACTTTTGTTGGCCATCGAGTACCGGGTTTGTATACGGACGTGGGATTTATATCAGGATCAGAGGTTATGCCATTAGTACATCTACCATTGGGGTCAAAGGTGGCTAACCGAAATTCAATGTCCCAATCGGGATTTGTAGAATTAAAATCAGCATTAAGTTGTGATAGCGCGGAATTTACTTGGGTAAATGTCAAACCTGATGCACTACCACCAATCAGATGAACCACAACGGGAATAATTTTCGGCCCCATGGGCAAGTTGTCATTCCAGCTCGTAGTGAAAGGTATACTTGGATCACCTGCGCCAGATGCAGGTGAAGGGCAGATCAATGTCTGAGCATAACAAAATGATTCGCCCCCAAATAGAAGGGCAAGTACTAGCATCAAGGCTAACTGCCTAGCTTTATTTGATATTCCTTGGGTTGGAAAGATGGAGGTTAAATTTAGGACTTGTTTCATCTTTAGTAAATGTTTGAAGTGAAAAATCGGTTAAATCCCATCAAGCAAGCCGATAGGAAAGAATTCGTAATAAACTGCAAGGGAATGGATTGAAAACCCCGCTTTCGCTTTTTTACTCGCAGAAAGGTTGGTAAGGGCGAGTTAGCTATAGCGGTTAATGAAGATTAGCGTGATTTGCCTCCTGTGAGGTTTGGCACTTTACCCGCCTTCTATAAAGGTTCGGCTGGTAAAAAGAATATGTTGGCCAACGGATTATGCCTCGTTCCGGCGCACTTGAGAGGGGGGAATTAAAAGGCCGTCAAAATTAGCAAACAAAATTCAAACGGCGAAACATCGCGAACAGATTTAACATTGGGGTGCTTGCTATCTAACCAAACCCAAATAACAGAATTGATAAAAACTACTGTTAATAGCATCCCTAATGGGGTATTTCGCACACCCGCCCTTTTTTCTCAAAAAAAATCCCCTCCAAAAAATCTAAACTCCCCTCCCCTCCGTAAGTGTCCTCGAAACTGTTTCACTTTCCATTTCACTTACTTAAACAAAATTATCAAGCCATGTTGAAAAGCAGCCTTCTACGCCTTTCCAGCGCATTGCTGTTGATGGTTATGGCCATGAGTGTTTCGGCCTCTTCGCACCGCGAAGCACCGCTCATCGCCAATGACCCGCTCGCGGACAACACCGACGTGTATGCCTTCCGCAGCCCCGACGACCCTAATACCATTACACTCATCGCCTGCTACATCCCCACGGAGTTGCCACACGGTGGGCCCAACTACAGCACGTTCGGCGAGAACATCCGCTACGAACTCCACGTGGACAACGACGCCACTAAATCTGGCGATGAGGTTACCTACCGTTTTACTTTCACACGGACGAATCAGGACCCCAGCACTTTTTTCAACATTCGCCTCGGCCAGCAAAACCTTATGACCACCTACAAGTGCGAACGCAGCACGGACGGTGGCCAGACCTGGACGACCATCGTGGCCAACGGAAAAGTGCCCCCGCCCTACATCGGCGAGCGCTCTATTGACGGTCCGGTGGGTCTCAATACCAGCTACAATTCCCTGATGCAACAGGCCATTACCACGGCTACTTCGGGCGAAAAAGTGTTCTGTGGTCCTGTAGACGATCCGTTCTTTGTGGATTTGGGTGGTGTTTTTGACCTCGGCAATTTGCCACGTCAGGGCGGCGCACAATTCCGCGATGGCATTGGCCAGTACAACACCCACGCGATTTGCATACAAGTGCCGTTCACTACGCTGCTGAAAGCGGGCGTTGCAGCAACCCCAGTCAATATTCTGGATGGCAACTTTGTCATCGGTTTTTGGGCCAGCGCCAGCCGCCGCGTTACCCGCACGCTGAACACCAACGGCACCTATACCGATAGTGGCAACTGGGTACAAGTGAGTCGCTTGGGCATGCCTTTGACCAACGAAGTGGTGATTCCATTGGGCTACAAAGACTATTGGAATGCTATCACGCCCTACGATGAAATTACGGATACCTCCCTGGATGGATTTTTTTACAACCCGGAATTGGCGCTCTACATGGACAACCGCTTCTTTGGCGGTGCAGTGCCTGCCTTTGCACCGCTGCGCATCCAGACCAAATCCTTGGGCGCATTTGACTTCGGATATGGTAAAAATGGGCTTTACAGCTTGAAAGGCTCTGCTGCCGTAGCTGGAACGGCTTTGGATGACGCCATCTTTGGTACGCTTCTACTGCCTGGACCTGACAAGGCACGTTCGGTTGACCTTTGGCCTATATTCCACACGGGTGTTCCAAATTTCCCGCCTTATCAATTGGCTACGGGCAAAAACGGCAACCCGCTCGCTGCAGGCAAACCATTTATCAACAACTTCCTGCCAAACGGTGGAGATATGTTGCGCCTGAATATGGCCACACCGGTGACTCCGCGCAATGACCCGAATTTCAGTTCCTTGGGCATCGTCAGCGCAGCGGTTTTGGGTCTTACCAACCCAACTTATGCCGCCAACGCCAATCTCCAGTTTATCCCGAATATGGACGGCTTCCCCAATGGCCGCCGCCTGGAAGACGACGTGACACGCATTGAATTGCAAGCCGTTGCAGGTGTCGCACTGGCTGCCATCGGCCTTTGGTACGACGATTTCGGGGGCTCGAATCCCGTGACGCAGGACCTGCTCGACGTGCTGACGTATCAGACGGGTGTAGAAAAGAACGACAAACCTTTCCAATCTTCTTTCCCTTATCTGGCTGCGCCTTGGAGCGGGAAAGAGACAGAGTAATTTCAAACCATTAAAATTCAACAAGATGACATCCATATTCAAAAATAGTCTGGCGGCACTTTTTATGTTCGTGTCGCTGACCGCCGCGCTCGCTTCGAGCCACCGCGAGGCCCCGCTCATCGCCGACGACCCGCTCGCCGACAACGTGGACGTGTACGCCTTCCGCAGCCCCGACCGCCCCAACACGATTACTTTGATCGCTACTTATGTGCCGCTCCAACTCCCGCAGGGCGGCCCGAACTACTACTCTTTCGGCTCGAACATCCGCTACGAGATCCACGTAGATAACGACGCTTCAAAGCCTGGCGACGAGATCATCTACCGCTTTGAATTCAGCCGTCAGGATGAAGACCCTACCACGTTTTTCAATATCCGCCTTGGCAAACAGAACCTCAAGATGTGGTACACACTCGCGCGTTCTGACAATGGCGGACAATCGTGGACTACTATTTTGCAGAAAGTCCCGGTGCCGCCTACGAACATCGGTCAGCGCAGCATAGACTCGCCGCTCGGTCTCGGAAAATCTTACCAAACACTGGTAAGTCAAGCGACCCGCTACGCTTCCACGGGCGAACAGATTTATGTGGGCCCTGCAGACGACCCCTTCTTTGTAGATCTCGGGGGCGCTTTTGACCTGGGCGATCTGCCCCGCCAGGGAAGTAATGCCCGCGACGGCCTTGCCTGCAAAAACGTAAGCGCTATTTGTATTCAAGTGCCGATC
>JANMME010000884.1:0-1613 GCA_031373015.1 Saprospiraceae bacterium | reverse complement strand
GCGAATCAGGCAGCGCACCAGGCCATTGCTGCTTACAACCAGAAAAACGGCATTAAAAACTCTCCCTGGTCTTTTTATAAACTGGTCAATGTGCAATACAAACCGATTTATAAAAAACCTGGCGTGAATTACACCGGTGCAGATTCTGCAACGTATTATATGGCCAATAGTGTGGTGGAATCCGATTATATCTTGCAAAAGTTTAGCGGGCAATTCTCTACGCTATACAAAGATTTTAAAGACGACTTTACCATCACGGATTATAGTGGCACCACCAGCACCGATACTACCACCAACGCCTACCACAATGGAAAATTTTTGATGGGCGGCTGTATGGGATGTCATGGCAACGCAACCAATAGAGGCTTCGACTATAGTTTTATCTTAAAAAACGGTGCCGTAGATGCACCTGAGGTGGCACCTCCCCCTGGACAGCGGCTGGATATAAATTCCAAAAAGCTCAAGAGTTTTCTTGAACTTTTTCACAGGTAGCGCATTCATTTTAAGGCACTTCTAAGGCCAAGGGTATATGGGCGGTTTTTCCAGCGGTTTGTAACGCACGATTTTTGTGCGCCACCGCCGAGAAACCGCTCATATCCCTTTTTTATTTGAAAAGGGCATGGGCCTCGACAATGCACTCATTTTAATCCGCCCAATGCGCCGTAAGCGCATCCAAATAGGCCTTAACAGTAGCCAAAAGCATTTCCCGGGTCATTCTGTTCGCTCTGAAATCTTCCGCGAGGCCATAACAAAGCGAATCTATTTTGATTGCCTTCTCATCCCTCTTATAGCCCCAAATGCTACCTGTTTCCCTAAATAAATAAGACGGAATTTGAAGTTCCGGGGCGGGTCGGACAAAATCTGCGTAGTCCGGTAAAATCGAACCACCCCAGCGCAACAACTTGTCGGAAACCAAGCTGAGCAGCGGCCGGTCAAACCCTTCCCTGATGTCATAGGCTCCAAAATCAACCAGGGTTGCCTGTGTGGGCGCTGAGCTGATTTCGCGGGTATGTTGAAGATTGATGCCATCAAAACTGAGTTCCCCCATGCCATCACTGTAATGGCTGACTTTTTCGATTTCTGCCTTTTGCTCTTCGTTAAAAAAATTGATGTGCTGATCGCCGTAGTATATTTGGAGGTCGCCGTTTTCTTTCTTCAACTTCACGGTGGAGGCCTTGCAGGCAGAGGTAATACCATATCTCCGAAGTAGTTGTTCTATCTCCAGTTGTACATGTTGGCCGATCGAGCCATAGGGGAACCCGGATTTGCTTTTTCTGGGTACAGAATTTGGCCTATATATCAGCAATGACGGCGGACAAAGCTGGATCCTATATAAATCAAAACTGCCGGAATACGTGGCGGTGCGCGATATCGTCGTACAATCTAAAACCAACGACCTGGTGTTGGCGACCCACGGTCGCGGTATTTTTATTGTGGATGATATTGCGCCCATTCGCCGGCTGACTCCCGAATTGTTGCAAAAAGATGCCGTATTGTTGCCTACCCGTCCGGCTGCCGTGACAGGCGGCCACTATGGCCAGGCATTTCCCAATACCGGTTCCTACATAGGGGCCAATGCCTCTGAAAATGCCGTGGTGCAGTATTACCTGAAA
>JANMME010000880.1:0-3239 GCA_031373015.1 Saprospiraceae bacterium | reverse complement strand
GCACATGTACTGGATCTGAGGCGATATTGTAGCCAAATTCGTCCGTTTCGCCATATACACCGGGCTTCACACCGCCCCCGGCCATCCAGATCGTGAAACAGCGCGGATGGTGGTCGCGACCGTAATTATCCGCCGTCAGAACGCCCTGACAAAAGTTGGTTCGACCGAATTCGCCCCCCCATACGACCAATGTTTCATCTAGTAATCCCCTTTGTTTCAAATCAGTTATCAGCGCTGCCGAGGCCTGATCGGTGTCCTTGCATTGGCCCATGATCTGGTTTGGCAGGTTGTCGTGCGCATCCCAGCCTTGGTGGTACAATTGGACGAACCTAACCCCGCTTTCAGAAAGTTTTCGCGCCAAAAGGCAATTGGCTGCATAAGTGCCCGGCACCAAACATTCAGGACCGTACAATTTGACGATGCTTTCAGGTTCATGGCTCACATCGGTCACTTCGGGGATGGCCGTTTGCATCCGATAAGCCATCTCGTATTGCTGGATTTTGGCCTTGATTTCTGGGTCGCCAAAGTGCCGATAACCTTCCTCGTTCAAACTGGCCAGCCGATCCAGCATTCGTCTGCGGTCTGCCTTATCTATGGCTTCCGGGTTATTGAGGTACAGCACCGGGTTTTCGCCATTGCTGAACTGAACGCCTTGGTGGATGGAGTCTAAAAAACCGTTGGTCCACAATTTTGAATAAACGCCTTGGCTGTTGCCCTTTCCTTTCGAAAGCAGCACGCAGAAAGCGGGCAGGTTTTTGTTCTCGCTCCCAAGCCCATAACTCAACCAGGCTCCCATGCTGGGCCGGTTGCCGACTTGCGCGCCCGTCTGGAAAAAGGTCAAAGCAGGGTCGTGGTTGATGGCTTCGGTGTACATCGTGCGGATAAAACACAGATCGTCAACGACTTTGGACGTATAAGGCATTAGTTCGCTCAACCAAGCACCATGTTGTCCGTACTGTTGGAAGGCAAATTTTGAACCAGCCAATGGAAAGGATTTTTGGTTGGAGGTCATGCCCGTGAGGCGCTGGCCCATGCGAACAGAGGCGGGCAGATCCTGTCCCTGCATTTCGCGCAACTTAGGCTTGTGGTCAAACAGATCCAACTGGGAGGGCGCACCGTTTTGAAACAGGTAAATGATGCGTTTTGCCTTGGGGGCAAAGTGTGGCAAGCCGGGCATCAGCATGTCCGCTTCATCGCCAGAAAACAAGTCAGGAATTAATAAAGAACCAAGGGCAATACTGCCCAGCCCAAGGCTTAGCCTCGACAAGAATTTCCGCCGGTTCATGTTTAAACCATGTTCGAGCACTTCCTTTTCCATAACTTAATTTGTTGGTGCCAACTAATCGTATGGAACACGGATGACACGGATTAGACACGGATTTTGGATATAGAGGTGAGTAAATCCGTGGCTAATCCGTGCCATCCGTGTTCCATACGATTATGATTGAGTACCTCCTTCGTAAATATTTTCAAGATCGCGTTGTCGCTTCTTCCATGTTGTAAATTGTGTTCACCACTTTCATCAAGGCGGCGGATTCATCGAGATCCAAGGTCTTGTTAACTGGCGAATCACCAATTGCCAATGTTTTTAACGCGTTCAGTTTTTTGTCTCGGAACATTTGCAATTGCTCGGTATAATATTCCTTCAAAATCCCGATTTCTTTTGGAGACGCTTTCCGGCAAATGATACTTCTGAACGCAAGGGCTATTTTGTCCTCAAATGCCGTGTTTTCTGTCTGGAGACGTTGCGCAAACACCCTCGATGCCTCCAAAACAGTTGGGTCGTTCATCATGATAAATGCCTGCAGGGGGGTATTCGTTCTGGAGCGTTTCACCTGGCACTGGTCGCGATTGCTGGCATCGAATACAATCATGCTGGGAGGCGGGAGGGTGAGTTTTATAAAGGTGTACATCCCGCGGCGATATAAGGCATTTCCTCTGTCTTGCTCGTAGGTTTTTAAAACGCCGCGACCCGAGGTTGCGCCTTCCCACAACCCTTTAGGTTGGTAGGGTTTAACGCTGGGGCCGCCAATTTCCTTGACCAATAATTGGCTGGTTTCCAACACCATATCACGGATAAATTCCGCTTTGAAGCGCAGGCGAGGTGATCTGGCTAGGTACTGATTATCAGGGTCAATGGCTAGGTGTTGCTCTTTGATCACGGAAGACTGGCGGTAGGTTGCTGACATCAGGATTTGCTTTGCCAGGCGCTTGATATCCCACCCATGTTCCATGAAATCAACGGCCAGCCAATCCAACAATTCGGGGTGGGTGGGCAAATTCCCCTGCATCCCAAAATCGCCCGTCGTTTTTACCAGCCCCGTCCCAAAAAACTCCTGCCACATTTGATTGACAAAAACTCGGGCGGTCAGCGGGTTATCTTTGGTGACCGTCCATTGGGCCAATCCCAGGCGGTTGCGTGGATAAAGGAGTGTGTCGAATGGAAGGACAGCTGCGGGCGCAGCTGGTTTTACCACGTCCCCATGCTTGTCATAAGCGCCTCTATTTAGGATGTAAGTCGTACGCGCCGTATCCATTTCATCCATCACCGACACCGAAACAGTACCTGTATCGCGCTTATTAATGAAGGTCAAAATTTGCGACAACTCTTCATCCGAAAGGGTCAAAACAGGCTTTTTTGCTGGTTTAGAGGCGCTTACGTCCCCTTCAAAGCCAGATTCCTTGGAGGTGTTGAAAAAGCCAAACAGCTGATAATAATCCTTTTGTGTAATGGGATCGTACTTATGGTCGTGGCACTGAGCGCATTCCACCGTCAGGGCGAGCATGCCTTTGGTGTAGGTTTTTACCTTGTCGAGCGCGTATTCCACGCGATACTCTTCTGGAATAACGCCACCTTCTTCGGTGTACTTGTGGTTGCGCAGAAATGCAGTTGCGAGTATTTGCTCCTTGTTCGCATTGGGTAGCAAGTCGCCCGCCAATTGCCAAGTGACGAACTGGTCGTAGGGCATATTCGTATTAAAAGCGTGGATCACCCAATCTCGGTAAGGCCATTGGGTGCGGATATTGTCGTCTTGATACCCGTAACTGTCAGAGTAGCGCGCAATATCCAACCAAAACAAGGCCATTTTTTCGCCGTATTGTGGGGTTGCAAGAAGCCGATCTACCACTTTTTCATAGGCATCCTCACTGTTATCAGCGAGAAACCCATCCATTTCCGCCTCCGTGGGCAGCAGGCCAGTCAAATCCACCGAAACGCGCTTCAGCAAATATTCCTTGCC
>JANMME010000843.1:0-1892 GCA_031373015.1 Saprospiraceae bacterium | reverse complement strand
AAGGTGACGGCAGCCGATTTGGCCAGGCAGGCGAGCAGGAACATGGTCAGCGCGATCCAATAATTTTTGCCAAAACCGGCCCCTTCCTCCTTGGTGTGCTTCAGGTAATAGTTCATGCTGAGCAGGCAGAACATGGAGAATAGCGGCGTACTGAAACCTGCAATCCAAGCAACTGCTTCCACATTTAGCGGGTGAACGGCAAAAAACAAGGCCACCAATGCCGACACGGTGAGGCTGCTTTCAAGTCGCTGGAAGAGCCGGAATACCAGCACCACGTTGATGGCGTGTACGATAGCCGAAAGGAGGTGGTACAAGTTTGGGCTGTCTTTGCCGAGGACGTATGCGATCTCGTAGCCCATCCACGTGAGCGGGGCGTACATGCCGAGGTTGAAGCCCCCAAAAATCAGGAAATTTTTGACGGCGGGGTTGTCCACCGTGGCGGAGTGGTCGTCCATACCCACCATTTGGTTGCCCAATCCGGTGCTGTACAGGATGAAAGCCAACCCAGCCAAGGCCCAAGGGAGCCATTTTTCGGTGGAATCAGTGATGCTTGTGGAGCTTTGCTTGTCAGATTTTTTGGATTGTTGTGTTGTTTTTTTCGCCATTGCGTGTGCCATTTGAAAATGCAGGGGCGAAGGTCGTGAATGGGATGGATTTCATCATTGGTCATTTTTACCCGCCGTAGCCTTGGCGGAGGAGGGGGCATTAAGTCATTAGGTCATTGCGTCATTAGGTCATTAAGCGGGTCATTGCGTTACTTTGCCATTGGAATGTCTCTCTGAATGACGCAATAACCCCAATGACGAAATGACCCCTCCTCCGCCAAGGCTACGGCGGGTAAAAATGACCCAATATTCAGCCATGATTCGCAACATCCTCTTCGACTTTGGCAACGTCCTTTTTGACCTTGATTTGGGCGCTTTTGAGCGGGAAATGAAAAACCTGTTGGGTGAGGGTTATGCCCTTGCCAAAGGAAAACTTCGCAAGGAGCGTGTTTTCGAACTTTATGAAACAGGCGGGCTCAGCACCGAGGAGTTTGTGGAAAATCTATCGCAGGCCACCGAGCCTCCACTCAGTCGGGAACAAGTGATTGCCGCTTGGAATACCATTTTTATCGGGATGCCGCATCACCGTTTTGAGATGTTGCTGCGATTGCGCCAACGTTACAAAGTGTTCTTGCTCAGCAATATAAACGAGCTACACGAGTGCTGGATCGCCGACTATATGGAACGCGAACACGGCTTGGCCAACTACGAATCGCTGCACTTCGACGGAGTGTATTTTTCCCACCTCATCCGCTTGCGGAAGCCCACACGAGAGGCTTTTGAGTATGTCCTTGCCGATGCCGAAATCCTGCCAGAGGAGACGGTTTTTTTTGATGATTTACAAGAAAATGTGGAGGCGGCACTGTTGGTTGGCATACAGGGAATTTGGCATGAGCCGGGTACCAAAATTGAGGACAGGCTCGTACAGATGGAGTTTTTGCCGGGATAATGGCCGAGACGGATGTCGTTCACGCAGATTTTACGCAGATGGTCAACGCAAATATTACACAGATGGATTCTGCGTAACATCTGCGTTGACCATCTGTGTAGCATCTGCGCGAAAAACCCCTCGTGCTGCTGGTTACTTTTTCATGATTTGAATACTACTCATCTTTTTCCCAGCTACTTCCAGGCTCAGGACATAATTCCCAGCGGGGAGATGGCTCGCACAAAAAAGATTGAGTTCATGTTCTGCGGGTTCAAAGGATTGATTCTGAACAAAAGATTGCACCAGTTTGCCATTCATGTCGTACAGATGAATGCTCACTTGTTCCTTCTTGGCAAGCCCGAACTGAAGCGTGAACTGCTCGGCGATGGGATTGGGGTAGACCCAGAGGCTGGATTCGG
>JANMME010000816.1:0-2197 GCA_031373015.1 Saprospiraceae bacterium | reverse complement strand
TTGTCTTAATTGGTGTTTTGGGGTTGGGGGTATTTGTTAATTCGCGGGTTTTAGCCTGCTTGCTCCAAAAACAAAAACCCCCCTTCCCCAAATCAACTGCCAAAGATACTTCGCAGCGTTGTTTCGCTTTCTCCGAAAATGCGGCTCTGTCGCATATTTGGCGTTCTGCGCTTTTTTTGGCGAACCACCTCAAAACGAAATGGCCAAGGATGTTGCCAACAAGAAATTGTCACGGGTGGCAACCCCGTCGCGGGTAAAAATCGCATCCTTGCTGTTGAATCCCCGCGCCTCAATGCGCCAGAGGAAATTTTCCCGCACGGCATAATCCAAATTGGCCGAGTACCCGAATGTTTGAAACCCGTTGCGCGTGCCTGTGGCGATGATTACCCCATTTTTATCCTCATAATATTCTCCACGCAAGCCGATACTAAGTTTGTCCGTTGCGGCAAAGCGAACCATCAGAACGGGCGTGTACCAGGTGTTATAGTCGCTGCTGCCTTTGGCCTTTTGTTCCGCGCCAAAGTCGAAACCAGCCATCAGAGAGACCTTTGGGCTTACCTGAAAAATACCATACAAGTTGTGGAAGTAACGCATCTGACGAAGCGTATCGGGTTTGTCATTGCCAATAAACGAACTGCTGTTGAGCGTTACTTTGTCGTTGGGTTTGTAAGTAATTTGATGCCCAAAAGTCGGAGTGTTATTTCCGTTTACCCGTTGGATACGCTGCCAACCATTGAGCAACAGGCCACTGACAAACCATTTGCCATTGTCGGAGGTATAGCTGATTTTCACCCCGGTTTCAAAGTAAGGAGAGTTGTCGGCCTGCATGCTGCGGGTAAGATTGCAGCAATCCTTGCTGATGGCGCTTTCAAATCCAATGTGCGAACCAAAAACGCCCGCATCTATCCACAGGTTGTTGGATTTTGAAATTTTTAGGCCCGCGTTGGCTTCGAGGACGTTGCGCAAAACACCTGGTTCCGCAGAGAGATTGGCGTTGGCATAAGTACCCGCCATTAAGGCCAGGTTAGCACGGACATTTTCCTGGGTGTACGCCGCTTTAACAAAGCCAAGATTGAGGTTTACTTCGTTGTGCCGGTTAAAAGCATACACATAAGCAGGGCGATTGTGGTCGCCCGGATTGGCAAAGTCGTACAGATAGTACGTTTCGACATAACCGCTAAAGACAAGCGGAGGAGGGGTATTTTCAGATTGAGCAGACAGGGCCAATGGGCCGAATAAAAGGGGTAAAGCAAGTAGAAATTTCATTGTTAAGTTATGTTTAGGAACGGGTGAATAATAACTTGTTACTTTCCATGCCTTCGGCTTGGCAGGCTAGGTAGATTACTTTTTGCTCAGGCAACTATCTTTTTGTGCGAATAGTGGGGCTCTTTAATCAAAAAGATGGGCAGTATGAGCGGAAAGGAATCAGATGAAAGTGACAAGTTATTATTCACCCGTTCCTTAGTGGTGCAAATCAAACAAATTGCGACAAATTGAGCATGACGGAATTATTTTCGCTCCAGTTCCAATGGCTGTCACCTTACAAGACTACCACTTTGTTGTACTTTGGCCGCTCAATTCCCAACCGATGCAGCATCACACTCTTTCTATTCACCGTACTGCCCATTATTATGCTTTGGGCATGCCTGGGCCGCATATTAAGCAGTTTTGGATCGTGTGCCACGGCTATGCACAGCTCGCCGACGAGTTTTTAAAGGATTTCAAACTCCTGGAAAATGACCACACGCTCGTGGTGGCCCCCGAAGGGCTGAACCATTTTTACAAAAAAGGCTTCGACGGACCGGTGGGCGCCAATTGGATGACGCGCCACCAACGCCTTTCAGAAATCGAAGACAACGCCCATTACCTTCAAACACTCTACGATCATTACCTGCCCCAGTTGCCTTCTGATGTGCGAATCGTGCTACTTGGATTCTCTCAGGGTACCGCTACCGTATGTCGTTGGATGCTGGAAAAACTTCCCCGATTCCACGACCTGCTGCTCTGGGCCGGGCTTCCACCAGAAGACCTTGATTACGCTGCGCACAAAGATTATTTGTCCGACAAAAAACTCTATCTCTTGTACGGCACCCACGACCCTTTCCTCACCCCCGACCGAATGAATACCGTGCAAGAAATCGAAACGTGACTTAGATGTAAACGTTCGCATCTCGAACTCAGGCGCCGGGCCGGCGAA
>JANMME010000773.1:0-1508 GCA_031373015.1 Saprospiraceae bacterium | reverse complement strand
TAGGTACACCAGTTGATGACCGTCCAAGTTCGATCAATTCGGACACAGGCGTCTGGCCATATAATTCCGAATATTTCATCTTCGTAAGAAACGCCCATCAGTTCGCAATCCTCGCCAAAGAATACTGGCTTGCCATAAACGCCGGTTGAATTGCAAACGGTCGCCAAGGTGTCGTCGGGGAACTTGATAAAATAGTTTTGGTTATAGTTGACCACTACCCGTTGGCTACATTGGCTCGAGTTACCTGCGCAATCAAAGGCCTTGAAAATGCGCGTTATCGTGCCGCGGTTGCAAAGGGTGTCAAACAACGCGTAATTCACAGAATGGGTAAGCCCGCACTGCCCTAGATACACTTTCGAGGCGTCGAGGCAGCAGTTGTCCGAGACCTGTGCTTTGCCATAAGCCGTCAGACTTGGGTCAAAATTTTCGCAGGAAACCACCACATGGGCGAGCGGGGTACATAAGGGCTTAATCTTATCTGCCACGTTCACTTCTATGAAGCACTGATTGTAAACGGGGGTTCCATCCGGCCCGGGTGCAATGTTCCCGTTGGCATCTAGTTGGTAAACCGTCAGTACCACAGTTTGGGTCGTTCCTGCCTCTCCACAGTAAAATTTGATGGAATCTTGTTCCGAAATGGCGCGTTCAAACTCGCTTGGATAGTCCGGGAAAACATCGTTGCAAGACGAATGGCCATTTACCTGGTTTAGGCCCAATACGAAATTGGAATAGGGGCCCAAACGGCGGATGGTCAGCAAGATATTGCCACAATTGTCATAAGAGCCATTGTCAAAAGCGGCGGCCTTTACCCAGGCCATGCCGCCAAAATTACAGGCCCCGAGGGCGGGAGGCTGGCCATTAGCCCCCGCAGGGCCGTAGCAATCGAGCGGGTCGTCCACGCCAATGGCGACCGTGACCGCCGCATCGCACACGGCCACGGGTGGCGTGTAGTCTTTCACCGTCACGGTAAAAGAGCAAGCAGCGGTGTTGCCATCTACATCGGTCACCACAAATTCGTTCAACGTTGCCCCAAGCGGGAAATCTGAGCCAGAGGGGAAGCCCGCCGTTTGAGCAAGTGTCCAGCCCGGCAGATCGTCATCGGCTGTCACGGTATAAATATGGTTTGCCGTGCAGGTAAAAGTCCCGGTGCTTAAAATTGCGTTGGTCGGGCAGGTGATGGTGGGAAGGGAGTCAATGATTGATGAATGCTGATTGATGAATGCTGATTGATGAAAGGGGGTCGCTTGCATTGTTTTTAAACCAGCGAGCAACAGAAGGAGTAGGATTGTGCGCATGAGATTAAGGTGTGAGTTTTTGAAATGCTAAACATGGATCATCCAGAGTTTTTAGGTTTAACACGTCCCAGCGGGTAGGGTGTCCAAAGGCAAAAAAACCTCTGTCAATTTTTCAAGGTTTTATTTCTTTTAACTACTTGATTTTCAGGCAGATTTTCCAGTTTCCAGTTTCTTAAATCTGCCATGGAAACCTTGCCCAAAGCTTGCTCGATT
>JANMME010000760.1:0-3158 GCA_031373015.1 Saprospiraceae bacterium | reverse complement strand
CTCAAAGGTGGAATTGGAGCAGCGCGAACTGGCCTACACGAGTTCTGCAAACAACTACGAATCTGCCGTATTGCGGTATAAAGACCTGCAAAAACAGCTCAAATTCGCCGCCGCACAATCCCAAAAACTACTTTCCATCAGCAAAAACATCGCTCAGGACTATCTCGTCCGAAGCCAAACAGACGGGCGCGTGTACAGCATTGCCAAGGAAGTGGGCGAAATCGTTAATACCCAAAGCCCGGTGGCCATCATTGGGGATGCCGAGGATTTTGTGACAGAACTTCAAATAGACGAAAATGACATTGCCCGCATCAAAAAAGGGCAGCGCGTTTTGTTGACACTTGACAGCTACAAGGGTCAGGTGTTCGAGGCGACCATATCTAAAATTGACCCGATCATGAACGAGCGATCCCGAACATTTACGATTGAAGCCGATTTTACCCAAAAACCGCCCACGCTCTACCCAAATTTGACCGTCGAAGCCAACATCGTCATCCAATCCAAAGAAAAGGCCCTGACCATTCCGAGGGCTTATTTGCTTCAAGATTCGCTCGTAATTTTGGAGAATAAGGAGCAACGAAGGGTCGAAATTGGCCTGAAAGACTATCAGAAAGCAGAAATTATCAGTGGCCTTTCTGCAAACGAAACCATTCTGAAACCGCTCAGCAAATGAACTTAAAACTCATTGCAGATATTGCCAAATCACTGCTTTTGGCGCGTTGGCGGCAATCGCTGGTAGCGGCTATTGGTGTAATGTTCAGCATCACGATGTTCATTGCACTGTTGGGTTTTATGAATGGGTTGAACGATATGCTGGACGGATTGATTTTGAACAGAACGGCACACATCCGCCTTTTCAATGATATAAAGCCCAACCCCAAACAGCCCGTCAGCCTTTCCAAGGACTTTCAAGGAGGGCATAACTTCATCCAATCCATCAAATCGAGCGGGGGCAGGCTAGAGATATACAACAGCGCGGCCATCATGCAAACCCTTTTAAGCGACCATCGGGTTTTGGGGGTTTCACCCAAAATCAACGCTCCGGTTTTGTACAACGCCGGCACGGTAGACATTACAGGTACCGTCAGCGGCATTGACGTGCTGACAGAAAGCAATCTCTTTTTTTTCAAGGATTACATCACCACTGGGGATGCGCTCGATTTAAAAAACGTCACCAACAGCATCATTCTAGGAAAAGGCGTGGCACAAAAACTGCTGGCAGATATTGGCGACGTGGTGCAAGTGACCACCTCCAAAGGCGACAGGTTGCCGCTTAAAGTGGTGGGCTTTTTTCAGTCAGGCATTGCGGAATACGATAAAGTGCAAAGCTATTCCTCGTTGGCAACCGCTCAAAAACTGCTTGGGAAGCCCAATACTTACGTCACAGATATTCAAATCAAACTAAAAGACCTCCGTCAAGCACCCGCAGTAGCCAAAGAATATGCGCAATTGTTTCAGGCCGATGCAGAGGACATTCAGACTGCCAACTCGCAGTTCGAAACGGGCACTACAATCCGCACACTCATTTCGTATGTCGTGGGCATTGTGTTACTGATTGTGGCAGGTTTCGGCATTTACAATATCCTGAACATGATGATCTATGAGAAAATGGACACCATCGCCATCTTGAAAGCCACCGGATTTTCGGGCGGTGATGTTCGGAAAATATTTCTGGGCATTGCCCTGACCATTGGTTTAGCCGGTGGGATATTCGGTCTCGTGTTTGGGTTTTCGCTCTCACTCGTTATTGACCAAATACCATTTAACACCTCAGCCTTGCCCACGATCAAAACTTACCCGGTCAATTACAACCTCAAGTTTTATATCATAGGGATAACTTTTGCGCTCATCACCACTTATTTTGCTGGTTTTTTCCCGGCGAGAAAAGCGAGTAAAGTGGATCCGGTGATTATCATCCGAGGGAAATAAAACACATAGGCACATAGGGCACATAGTTATTGAAAATCAAGGGTCTATGTGTCCTATGTGCCTATGTGTTAAAGATTCTAACATCGTGTTTTTATTTAGAAATGGCACAATCCGTTCTCCAATCCACTAATATCAACAAGTACTTCAAAGACCCTGTATTGTCGCAGGTTCTGAAAGACATCACATTTTCGGTGAATCAGGGCGAATTTGTATCCGTCACTGGCAAATCGGGCTGTGGAAAATCCACCTTGTTGTATATCCTTTCTACGATGGATACGGACTATGAGGGCGAATTACGGATTGACGGCGATCTGATGCGGGGAAAGACCGAGGCCGAACTTGCCCGCATCCGCAATGAAAAAATCGGCTTCGTGTTCCAGTTCCACTATCTTTTGAACGAGTTCTCCGTGTTGAAAAACGTCATGCTGCCCGGGTTGAAACTCCAAAAATACTCCGAGGCCGAAGTAGAGCACCGTGCCATGGAACGCCTCAAAACCCTTGGCATCGAAGCCCTTGCGTTGAAAAAAGCCAATCAACTTTCCGGAGGCGAAAAGCAACGGGTAGCCATCGCACGTGCGCTCATCAACGACCCCATCATCATCATGGGCGACGAACCTACGGGCAATCTGGACAAAAAAAACAGCGATATCGTTTTCGATATCTTCAAGCAACTTTGCGAGGAATTCAAGCAGACCCTGCTCATCGTGACGCACGATCAGAGTTTTGCCGGGAACACGCATAGGATCATTGAGATGGAGGATGGGCGGATAATTTCTAATTAAATAACATGGACAACAAAATCTTCATCCACTTCCTAGGCGCCGCTGGCACCGTCACCGGCTCCAAATACCTCCTTGAAACCCCCGAGAAAAAATTCCTCGTGGATTGTGGTCTCTTTCAGGGCCTGAAACAATTGAGGCTCATGAACTGGGACCATCTCCCGGTGGATGTGCCCAGCATTGATTTTATATTGCTCACCCACGGCCACCTCGACCACGTTGGGTATCTGCCACGATTGATCAAGGACGGCTTCAAAGGGAAAATCTACGGCACGGCTCCCACGCTAGACATTGCAGAAATCATCCTGCGCGACAGCGCCCGATTGCAGGAAGAAGAAGCTGAACAGGCCAATAAGGAGGGTTTTTCAAAACACCATCCAGCCAAAGCATTGTACACAGAAAAGGATGTGGAATCCACGCTCACCCATTTCAATGTGGTCAACCTCAACC
>JANMME010000737.1:0-7435 GCA_031373015.1 Saprospiraceae bacterium | reverse complement strand
TAAGATATTTATAGAAAGTCGGCGAAGCCGACCTCATCCTGTCTATCCTGTTCATCCTGTCAAAAAATATTACTTGTAAGATATCCCCCTAGCGATCAAACCACCTGTAGCACCAGCCAGTAAAACGGCACACAAAAAATGAACGCATCAAAGCGGTCCAGAAATCCGCCGTGGCCGGGCAGGATGGTGCCCGAATCTTTCACGCCGACACTGCGTTTGAGCATACTTTCTACCAGGTCGCCGATATTGCTGCCGATGGCCGCTACCACGCTCAGTGCGAGCCATTGAGGGAGTGTAAACTCAGTGATCAGAAATGACAGCCCCCAAGCCATTAGCACGGCGAATACCGCCCCGCCAAAGGTTCCTTCCCAGGTCTTTTTGGGCGAAATGCGTTCAAAAAGTTTGTGCTTGCCAAACGCCCTGCCAGTAAGGTAGGCGCCTGTATCGTTGGTCCAAACCAGTAGAAGTAAGCCGAGAACACTATTGGGATGGTATCCATTCTCCGCTGCGTGGCCATTGAAAGGTATCGTCGCTAACAAGACCAAGGGAAGCCCGATGTAAAAGATAGCAAGCAGATAAGTCCCAACGTTGGCGAAAGGGTTTTTCCCAGATAAAAACAATTCAAAAGTTGCCAGGATGGCGAACAACAATGGAATTATTGTCAAAACCACCAAGGGGGAAGGCGGGAGTATTCTTAAAATATCGCCCCCGGCAAGTACAAATGTCAAGGTTGGCAAGGCGGCACAAACGACTCTCCGAAGCGTCACGAATCGCTCTTCTTCTTTGAAAATCAAGCCGCCCAATTCCCAGGCGCATCCTGCTGAGATGAGTGCAAAAAGTGTAAAAAACGTGTATCGCCCCCCGTAGATCCCCCCCAGCATGACGGCGGCAAAAAAGAAAGCGGTAATGGTGCGTTGGCGCATGTTTAATGAAGTGATGGGGTGATGAATTGATAAAGTGATGGCCTCCGCCAGTTGCTGTCGAGGTTAAAAGACATGAATTTGTTACCTGATTTACTACTTGCTGCACCGCCCATGCTTCACCCGCAACCAGAGATCGCCAAAGGATTTTTTACTCAATTCCAAGTTTTCCTTGTTGCGGTTGTTTTGGTGGATATCCCACTCACCCTTTTCATTTTTGAACACAAGGAAGGGAAAAACATAGTTATTGCCGCGAAGCGAATCGCCCAACAGCCCAAAACGAAGGTCGTTCACTTGCAAAGTATCGCCTCGGTAGGGCAGCACGCTGTAATATCCATCCGAAAACCAGCGCAGAAAATAGCCTGCGCGGGAATCGGGTGGCACTTTGTCGAGCAGTTGGTGGTTTTTAGGAATGACGGAGATCGGCCCGAACACCCGTTTGCAGTCATTAAAACCGTACTGCCCGAAATAGTAGGCCGTGTCGCCTTCTGCCACGCCACTCCAGACAATGTTGTTAAAAATGGTTGGGTTGGTGTAATACCGTTGATACTGAATGTTTTGGGCGGCCAAAGATTCCTCAAAAGTGTGGTTTACAATGTTTTTATGCCAAATGTTGTAAACCAGCAGATAGCCACAAAACCAAGCCAGTCCCGCCCAATTGAACCATGCCCTTGCGGGGTTTGATTTTGAAATGCGGGAAGCCACCAAGAGCAAAATCAGGAATGGCAGGGTGCAAATCGGATCTACCACCGATACGGTGCACAATTGCACCCGCAAGTCGTTGAAAGGCTGAAAAATTTGGGTGCCCCAGCTCGTAAAACAGTCCAGGATCGGGTGCGTAAAAATGCTCCAGAAAAAAAGCGACACCCAGGTACGATAGGTGGCTTCCACCAATCTCAGGTCGCGCTGCCAGTAATCGCGCCAGAGTTTCCACACAAACCAGCCGCCCAACACGATCGTCGGCGTTAAAGCATACCAGCTCAGTCCTTCGCCCATCAAAACGGGTATGAAATTGATACCCGCTGCCGCGCCAAGGTAGAAGATGAGCCAAATGGCCATTGCCCCGGCCTTGTATCCTCGTCGCTTGTAAATGTTTGCGCTGTAAAACCAATGGGTCAGTTGGGCCAGCAACCAGGGCGCGAGCGCAGCAAACAAAAAAGAGTGCATAAAGCCCCGATGGAACGAGGTACTCGCAATCTCGTCGGTAAAGAACGAGGCGAAAACATCGAGGTCGGGGATAGTGCCGCCCACGGCCCCCCAGAGCATGGCGCGGTTGCCGATTTTTCTGCCGGCTACCACTTCGCCGCAGGCGGCGCCGAGTACGATTTGAGTGAGTGAGTCCACGGGTGCTGTACAATGAATGATGAACTATGCGAATCTATGATTAGTCTATTAGCATTGGAGGGCTTTAGGCCAAAACTCATTTTATTTTTTCATTTCCCGAAATATTAAGAGCGGGTGTCATCCTGAGCGCAGCGAAGGATCTGCGTTGGCTATTTGTGGTGATTGCTCAATCAGATCCTTCGCTGCGCTCAGGAGGACACGCTGATCTTGAGATTTTGGGTAAGTCAAAAGCCATTATAATTCCTCTTATCGCCTCCTCCTCACTTTCCCAATGCCAAGTTTCTAGCCCAGGAATATCGCTCCCATTACTAGCTGACACTTTCTTTTTGCCAGTAAAATGAAAATCTACTGCCCCAGAAACCGCTGCAATAGCCTTTATGTTCTCCGCATTTATCCCCGCCCCCGGCATCACAGCTATACGATTATCCGCTTGTATCACCAATTCTTGCAACAAGAACCTGCCCTCAAACGCAGTATCGGCCTGCCCCGAACTCAGCACCCGCCCAAAACCCATTTCAATCAACTGCTCCAAAGCCTCCGCCGGATCAGGTGTGAAATCAAAAGCCCGATGGCAAGTCGCTTCCAAACCCTCAGCGGCCGCTTTCATCGCCCGCATTTTGGGCAAATCCAACAAGCCTTCCTCCGTAAGCGCCCCGACCACTACACCAGCGGCCCCTGCTTCCCTGCAAAGCCGAATATCCTCAAGCATTATTTCCAACTCGATATCGGAATAACAAAAATCGCCCTCGCGTGGGCGAATCAGCACATGAACAGGTATTTCCAAAGCCCGAACTGCTGCGCGAATTAAACCCAAAGAGGGCGTCAGTCCGCCCACGTCCAGCGCAGAACAAAGTTCAATTCGGTGCGCCCCCGCGCGTTGCGCTGCAAGGGCCGACTGTATGTTAACGGCACAAACTTCAAAATTCATGGGGCGAAAATACTATCTTTGTCAAAGCTTCCGGTATTACCTTCGCACATCCGACCGAACCGATAATCACTATGTACTCCCCCGTCGTGCTCACCCTTTTTGGGCTGTTCTTCTGCTTTGCGCCCGCCACCGCGCAGGATTTGCATTTTTCTCAATTTTATCTCAATCCCACGCAACTGAACCCCGCATCCACGGGCGTTTTTAAGGGCAAATGCCGTGTGGCCGGGCTATATCGTTCACAATGGAGGACGGTGCCCGTTGCCTACGAAACCTATTCATTGTCAGCAGATTGGAAAGCCATCGAACGTGGAAAAAGCCTAGTTTCTTTCGGCATGTTGCTCCAAAAAGACCAGGCAGGCGATGCGAACCTTTCCTGGGCGCAGGGCGGCTTGAATATAAGCGCTGCACATGCTATCGGCATGACAAGTGCGGTATCCCTTGGCTTTGGTGTAGCAGCCGTGCAACGCAGTGTAGACATCAGCCATTTGAAATTCAAAAACCAATGGGCCAACGATTTTTTTGACCCCTCTTTGCCCTCCAAAGAACCCTTTGGCCGCTCCTCTGGCCTCGCCCCTACCCTTTCCACGGGGCTTTCGTGGCACTATCAAGCCCTTGAATCACGCCACCAAGTCACTCTTGGCATAGGCGCCTTTCATCTCAACCGACCCGTAGTAAGTTTGGGGGATATTGACGAAGCAAAACTGCCCATCCGCAGCACTTTTTTTGCAGAGGGGGTTTATCAAATTCGGGAGGCATCAGATATCCTTGCATTTGCTTCGGCACAAAGCATGAAAAGCGCAAAAGAAATTGTTATTGGGGGCGGAATACGCCAAATATTGACCACAGGCCTCGCAAACGAGACTTCAATAAGGGCAACATTGGCCAGCCGGTTGGGCGACGTCATCATCCCTGCCGTGCAACTGGAACGCAACAATTGGCTCGTTGGAGTCAGTTATGACCTCAACACGTCAAAGTTCAATGAGGCCACGGATGGAAGAGGCGGCATAGAAATTGCGGTAGTATGGCGAGTAGTTCCAATTCCGGTTACAAAAGTTGTTAAATGTTGCCCCGTGTTTTGAAAAACAAACCAAAAAAAGCAATCGGTACGTTAGACCCCTTACCTCTACCGATTGTAATAGAATGAACTACTATGAAAAATGCCTTTTTAATCATAGCAACGCTTTTCGTTTACTCCCATTTGCCCGCCCAATCGCTCCGTTCGTACGAACGCGCTGGCGATGAGGCTTTTAAGCATAAAAACTATGGTGCAGCCGTCCAATATTACGGCGACGTATTAAAACGCCACGAAGAAGATTTGACCCTCTGGTGGAAATACGGCGAAAGCGCCCGGATGTACCAATCGTTCCCCGAAGCCGAACGCTCCTACAAGAAAATCGCCGCCTCTCCCAAGCACAAGGGAAAGCACCCGCTCGTTGACTACCGGATAGCCGAGGTGAAAAAGAACCTCGGCGATTACACCAGCGCGATTTTCTATTTTGAGAAATTCTTGAATGAAAAGCCTCCAAAGGCCGGCCCATCGTTTTTTGAAAAAGCACAGGCCGAAATTGAATTCTGTAAAACAGCCAAGACCCTTGCGGCCTCACCCAACGGTGTAACAATCAAGCATTTAGGCAAAGAAATCAACAGTGCTTGGAACGAATTTGCTCCGACGGTATTAGGCGACACTCTGTTTTACACTTCCAATCGTTTTGACAAAAAAAGCGACAACGGCAAGGAAAAAGCCAAGATCCACAAGGTTATGCTCGCTGCCAAAAACGGGCGCGGGCACGAACCCGGGCGCGGTTTCCCCTCTACCGACACGGCCCACATCGCCCACACCGCTTTTTCTCCCGACGGCCACTATATGTTCTTCACCGTTTGCCAAGACTTGAACGCCTACGACAAACGCTGCGAACTCTGGCTCACCGTCATTGACCGCCGCAACCGATGGCTGCCAGCCGTCCGCCTTCCCGAGCCCATCAATCTCCCGGGTTATTCGACTACTCAACCAAGTATTGGCTACGACAAGGCTGCTCAAGGTCCCGTGCTGTGGTTTGCCAGCGACCGCCCTGGGGGCAAAGGCAAACTTGACCTATGGAGCGTTCCACTTGACACCAATTTTTTCTGCCCCTGCAATCTTCCGCTGCCGGGCAAAAAATCTATTGGTGATCTGCCACCATTCAATGCGCCTGTAAATACTGAAGCATTGAACACCCCGGAGAACGAAGGCACCCCATTCTTCTATGCGCCCACCCAGAAACTGTATTTCAGCTCAGACGGCTTACCTGGCTTGGGAGGCTATGACATCCATGTTGCAGATAAAAGGGACGGCAAATATGCTGCACCTCAAAATGTCGGGCCGGGCCTCAATACAAGTTTCAACGACTTGTATTTTTTCCTGAAACCGGATGGCCTAAATGGCTATTTGAGCAGCAACCGCCCGGGGGCGTATTACCTCGACGAAAAGACAAAGGCAGCCTGCCACGACATTTTTTCTTTCAAACTTCCGCCGCCGCCCCCTGTCGCTCCCCCTCTAGATACGCTGCCTTCGGTGTCTGTAAAAAAGCCTGGTTTGCCGCCGCCCACAACGCCCACACTTCCTCCAGCAGAGGTCCCTAAACTAAGGGATTTCAATGGCCTGCCGCTCTATTTTGACAACGACGAGCCGGACAAACGCACCCGTCGCACGGCCACCAAAAAGAGTTACGAAGAAACCGCGCAAAGCTACCTAGAGCGCCAAAACGAGTACCGGGAGCGCTTTGCGGGAAACGTTGACGGAGCAAAATCTGACACTGCAGAACAACAGGTAGACGATTTTTTTGAAAACGAAGTCCGCCGGGGTTATGATCGTCTCGGCCAACTCTCTGAACTGCTCCTAAGCAGGCTGGAAAGCGGCGAGTCCATCGAAGTGTTCATCAAAGGTTTTACCAGCCCCCGTGCCGAAAGCGATTACAACCTCAACCTCGGCAAGCGCCGCGTCAGCAGCGTACGTAACCACTTTGAAACCTGGTCCGAGGGAGTGTTACAGCCCTACCTCCGCGCTGGCAAGCTGAAAATCACCGAGACCAGTTTTGGCGAAACCACCGCCCGCGCCGGTGTGAGCGACAAACTTGGGGATGAGCGCAATTCTATTTATCACCCTGACGCGGCTAGGGAGAGAAGGGTGGAGATTGTGGAGGTGAGGGCGCAGAAGTAAGAGGATGATTGCATTCCATCAGAAATCTTGTTTATTTTTGCACAAAATTCATACCGATGACAAGCACCGGAAAAATTCTAACCCGCTCGAAAGCAACAGTTGGTCTGGACGAGATTATTGAAGGTATGACAGCCTTTGATACTAAAACGCTGGAGCAATTCATGCAGCAAGTCGGCAACTTGGTGGCACGTAAAAAGACCCCAAATCACTTGTCTGAACGCGAGTCAGATTTGCTCATGGCTATTAACTACAGCATACCCACAGATCTTCAGCAACGCTTCGAAGCCCTGAGTACCAAATCGCAGTCTGGGCTTTTGTCTGCTGATGAGCACACTGAGATGCTCCATCTCATTGATCAACTAGAACAAAAACACGCGGAGCGTCTGGAAAAATTACTTGACTTGGCCCAACTGCGTGGGATTCCGCTTAAAACACTGATGCAAGAGCTTCAATAGGTATTCCAGCTATTGGTAGGGCGACCGTCGCCGCACTCCGTCTAAACAGAGCAGGGCTTGTCAATATCCGCCGTTTAATGGTGTTGGGGGGTGTGCATCCGCCTGACTTACAACTTGTTTGAGTGTTGATATTGCGCCGCGTCGTATTCCCTTCAGTCTCTGGTGGTGGCCTTTTGCCCAAAAACTGATGCTCCAGCCGCCCCCGCTGGAGTATGATTTCATACCTTTTAACCAAAAGGCTTTGCAACCTGGATTAGTTGGTGAATCTTTGAGGGATACTCGTATCGCACTTCAAAGGCGAAAGGCACGAATTAGCCCCACTTCTTGCCAATTGGTCTTGTTTTAATCCTACCTCCCGAAATAGTGATTATTTTTCAACTATTTAAACCATCTATTTCTTATGAGATTATTTTACCTGCTCCTAACTTTTCTGCTGTTAAACATTTCAATTTCTCTTTTCGCCCAATGTCCACCACCCGGGTTTCCTAATTCCGGCGACAACTGCGGCTCCCCCATTATCTGTGAGAATTTGGATGGCTATTGCAACACCATCAACAACAACAATCAGTCGCGAGCATTTCCTTGCTGCACA
>JANMME010000656.1:0-1622 GCA_031373015.1 Saprospiraceae bacterium | reverse complement strand
CTCAAGCAGATCATCGATGAGGCCATTCAAATAATTGGCCTGAACCACGACCGCCGGACGAATTTTTGTGCCGGTAAGGTCGCTGTAGGGCCAATCCGCTTCGATAACATCGCCGTGGTTCATGCCTGTTTCCGTTCTACTTCAGCCTCCAACTCCGACCGTTAAAGCCAATACCTGCTTTCACTGCCATGACGTTTGTCCTCCCAGCCCGCCCGGTGGAGTGAATCGTTTGCGCATCGGCGATAAGCACTTTTGCTGTCAGGGCTGCCTTATGGTGTACGAAATCTTAAACATGCATAACCTTTGCGAGTTTTATGATTTGGATAAAAACGCCGGGCAAAGCCTTAAAAATCAAAAGTTTGCAAAAAGTTACGCCTATTTGGACGATTCCGAAGTACAGGAAAAACTGATTGAATTTCAAAATGACTCCATTGCCCAGGTCACGTTTTATTTGCCTCAAATGCACTGTGTGTCGTGCATCTGGTTGTTGGAAAACCTCTACAAACTCGATGCGGGCGTGACCCATGCGCGGGTAAATTTTTTGAAGAAAACAACCACGATCCAGTTCAACCCCGACCAGACTTCCCTCCGAAAAATCGCCACTTTACTCGCCTCCATTGGCTACGCACCCGACATCAACCTCGGCGATGTGGAGGGCCAAAAACCACCCGCCCTGAGCCGCCGGGTAGCAGCCCAGTTGGCCGTGGCAGGGTTTGCGTTTGGCAACGTCATGCTGTTTAGTTTTCCCGAGTACGTCGGCATGGACCGCGAGACAGATCCTTGGTTTTCAGCTGCTTTTGGGTATCTCAGTATCCTCATTTCTCTGCCTGTACTGCTGTACAGCGAACGCGATTATTATGTGTCTGCCTGGCAGGGCTTGCGCAACCGCCAGCTCAATATTGACATACCGCTTTGCCTTGCCTTTCTTTCTTTGTTTGGCCGAAGTGTTTGGGAGATTCTTACCCATACAGGCGCTGGATACCTGGATTCGTTTGCCGGATTGACTTTTTTGATGTTGATTGGAAAATGGTTTCAGCAACACGTTTGGCACCAACTTTCTTTTGAGCGCGACTACAAATCGTACTTCCCCGTGGCTGCTACGCTGCGCAGCGGCGCGGAAGAAACGTCCGTACCCGTCAGTCGCCTCGTGCCGGGCGACATCATTTTGATCCGCAGCCAGGAGGTCATTCCTGCCGATGGGATCTTGCTAAAAGGTTCAGCGCGTGTGGACTACAGTTTCGTGACAGGTGAATCAGAGTCTGTGGATCGCCCGACACGTTGGCTGTCGGTTGGCTAGGACCCGACAAGCTTAAGAGTGACCGTGTCAGGGTTGCTTTCACACCGGCGGATTACGAAAACTATCCCGATACCCCACTTGATTATGCCAATACTGCTGACGATCCCGCATACATCATGTTTACCTCAGGGTCCACAGGAGTTCCCAAAGGGGTGGTGATCACCCATGCGAATGTCAATCACTATCTTCAGTGGGCAGTCCGCTACTTTGGCCTGACTTCCTCGGACAAAATGTCCGCACATCCGCCACTTCACTTTGATCTCTCCGTCATGGACATTTTCGGCTCCCTGGGGGTTGGGGCAGAGCTGCATCTGGTTCCCTACGA
>JANMME010000645.1:0-2630 GCA_031373015.1 Saprospiraceae bacterium | reverse complement strand
GAGGAGTTTAGTGTGGAGGAAGTGAATGGGAGGATGGGGTAACATTGGTCATTGAAAATTGAACAGTGTACATTGAAAATTGTACATTAAAAACTTAAAAATTATAAAATTTTAAATTTATAAATGACCAATGTACAATGTTCAATTTACCAAAAACACCCCCTTTCCATGAATAAAAAAGCAATATGGTTCATATTCGGGTTGATGCTGCTTGCGGACGCTGCTTGGGGGCAGCGAGATACATCCATGGTTTTTAGCGATACGGTGCGAGGAGGGCCGCCATGCGTAACACCTGCCCAAGATAGTCTCCTGCAATACCTGATGAAAAATAAGGACGGCCTGAAAACAGCCATTGAGGTATTCGACTGGAAGCAATTGGCATTGACCCTAGTGGGTTTTTTGATTTTTGCTGGCGCGGCATGGAAGATTTGGATCAAAGACTGGCTCAAAAAGTATGTTCAGGAAAAAGCAGAAGAAACGCTGGACGAAATCACCAGCCTAAAAAACACGAATATCTTAGTGCTGACAAGCAAGACCGGAAAGGATGACTTTTTACGATCTTTTTTCAAAACCAAAAAGTTTTCAAACGTACATTTTGCACGGCTTGGCAACGAATTCAAAGCGATTGGGGATTTTGATTATGAAGTGGTGTTTGCAAATAACGACGATGGAGAGCTGGACAAATCAATTGTCCGGAAGTATGTGGCGGAAGAACAGCCTTTGTTCTATTATGGAAAACCCAATTCTTGGGATTATCAAAACGACAATCCTGAATTATCCCGTAAAATCAACTTCGCCAATTCTCGTGCCCAGATATATGGGAATTTGATGAGTAGTCTGGAGTTTCTGGAATTGGTAAAACCGAAAATAAAAAACGTGTGATGAAGGAAGATATCTTATTGCTCCAAACTGCGGTCGAGGCATCGCCCCAACTTTGCTCTGTCTTCGACCGCATAACGTCTAATGGCGAACCGCCTCCAAAAAAGCGTAATCCGTTGCTTGCAAGCACCTTGACGGCACAAAACATCGTCACTAGTACGGGTGGATTGTCCTCTGAGGCCCTGCGTGACGAGCTTGCCCAACTCTTCGCACTACACCAAGACGCACAGGAGGACACATTTTTCTACTTGCTCCAGAAATACGGCTGGCGCATTGGTCGGCCAGGTATGGACGAAGATGATCTACAGGACGAATCCTTTTGTGACTACCTTCGAACACAGCAGGCTTTGAAGCAAGAAGATGACAAGAACGGCTACCTGCTTGTAAAAGGCGACCTTGCAGGTATCCAGGACTATATCTACGGCAACATCCAACAAAAAACGGCAGGCGGCTTGGCCAAACTCTCCAAGCGACTGCGTGGTCGGTCCATCATCAATACATTCCTGACGGACTTTTTAGCCAATGTAGCCTTGCGCGAGCTTGAGTTGTCCGTTTGGAACTTGTTGTTTGCTGGGGGTGGACACTTCAATTTATTGCTCCCTGATTTGCCTAAAACAAGAGATGATCTGGGCAAATTGACCAAGCAACTGGATAATGAAATGCGCAGTGCTTTTGGCGACCGCCTGCATTTGGTTTTGACCTGGGTAGAATGTTCTGAAACACAAATCACCCAAGAAGCAGGTATCTGCTTCGAGCGGCTCAACGCCGAACGAGAGCACAAAAAGTATCGCCAGCACCGTGAGATGTTGTCGACTCATTTTTACTTGAATGAACCCGAGACCGAGGAGCAGAAGAAAAAGCGCGACGACAAAGAAATCGAAATTGGGCAAGCGTTCCCCAGCCAACATATCGTGACAGAGGTTGTCACAAACGGAAAGGTTTTTACCACAAAGGGCCAAACCTTGGAGTTGCTCACCTTGAACATGGAACGGCAGTCCTACTCGCTGCTCTCTTTTGAGAGTGAGGCCAAAGCCGCTTCGGAAATCGTCGGAGCAACAGGTTTGGTCTCTGCGCAGGTTTTTAGCCTCAATGAAACAAATTTTTTGCCTAAAGAAAAGATGTGGGATGGGACTAGCCAGCCCATCAGCTTTGGCTTCCGTTTTCTGGGAAAATATGTGCCTACCGCTCACTACATACACCCTTGGAGTGGGGATATAGAAACTCGACCCCAAACCTTCGAGGAAATTACCCGCGAACTCCGCGATGGTGGGATGGATGCAGAAGCAGAAAAAAAGCCACTCGAAATGCTCGGCGCCATCCGCCTCGATGTGGATGACCTCGGCTATATTTTCAGTCATGGAATACAGAATGCGACGCTGGCCCAAATTGTAACCCTCAGCCGGGAGATGCATTATTTCTTTTCCGCGCACTTCGATCAGTTGGCCAAAGAACACCATCTTTACCTCATCTACTCTGGTGGCGACGACGCTTTTGCCGTAGGCCAATGGAAAAATCTGATCGCGTTCGCTGGCAAGTTGCAGACAGATTTTCAAAAATTTGTCTGCGGTAACAAGGCCGTCCATTTCAGCGCGGGCATCTTCCTCAGCGACCCCAAATACCCGGTCGGGCGATTTTATTTGGATGCAGGTGAATTGTTGGAAGAAGCAAAAAAATCAAGTGAGGAAAAAGACCGAGTTCATATTTTCCACCGGGTTACGGATTGGGCAGCATTTAATAAAAAAATCAAGTTT
>JANMME010000599.1:0-3217 GCA_031373015.1 Saprospiraceae bacterium | reverse complement strand
GGAAATTGTTTGTGCTGTCGTGGGCCAATGCCGAAAACCAACCCGATTGTTGAAGAAATATGTAAATGTGGAGTGTTGTGTTTTTTGCTGCTTGCTGTTTTGCTACTTGTGCTGCTTTGGTGGTTTTTCAAACGAAACAATTGAGTAAATCCATTTTTTTTGATCGAATGCGCGGCCCTGTTCAGAGTGTCGCGCATTCTTTGTTCAATCTAGGAATATACATATGGCCAGAATAATCCATTTCCTCCTTCCTCTATTCTTCTTTCTACAAACAATATTAGCGTTTGCCGATCCCACCGATTCGCTCCAAGCCACCAAGTATCTGACGCAAGCCGCACAATTTATGGAGCAATCCAATATGGAAAGTGCCCGCCAGATGCATACTGCTGCATTAGAAATATATAAAAAAAATGATCGCCTGGATTTGTGGCTCGACTGCCATATACCCCTTGCATATATAATGGCAGATGACCTGAAACAACCTTTTGAGGCAGAAAAATTTTTGGAACAAGCATTGACGAACGCATGGCGCAGCCCCAAGTCCCCCAAAGAATGGGAGCAGTGGATTCGTGTGGAAATGAACATGGGGCACCTGTGTAAATGGTACACCTCCGACTACGCCAACGCGGTGAAATATTATGAAGTGTGTTTTCAATTATTTGTCAGCCAATTGGGGGAAAAAAATGACCGCATCGCCAGTTATATTTATCACCAGTTAGGCAACGCCTACACAAGCTTGGGCGATTATGAACGAGGCGAGAAAATGCTTCGTCGCGGCATCGAATACGGCAAAAAAAACCAAAGCCTAGAAATAGGAAAATACGGAGACCTTGCAATCATCTTTCTGGACTTAGGGAAAAGCAAAGAAGCCCTTGCCACGATTGACGAAGGCCTCAAAACCGCTAAGATGCCTACCGATGCCGCCATCACGGCACGTTTCAGCGAGGCGCGGGCTTGGCTTGATCTAGGTGATGCATTAAAGTCGCGCCAATCAATCAGCAAGGCATTGGCCTTAATCCAAAAATTAGAAGGGAGTAAGCAGGAAATCGCGTATTACAAAGCAGGATACTTTGCATTTTTGGCCGAATTGGAAGACTCATTGTCCAGTCCAAATGCAGAAAAGAATTATAGGAAAGCCGTCGAGTATGAAATTATTTCGCAAGGCTCACCCTTTTCAAGAGAAGTAGGAAAAGCACGTTGCAGTCTTGGAAGTTTTTACCTCGAACAACAAAAACCAAGTGCCGCTTTAACCGAATTTCATAAGGCACTTCAAAGTGTAATAAAAGCCTTCAAACCTAAAAACGCCCAACAAAACCCTAGTGTGTCAATATTGTATGCAGAAAACACCATAATATCTGCTTTGATCGGCAAAGCTCACGCATACCTAGCCCTTGACCAACTCGAACAAGCCCTGGAATGCTATGAACTCATTCCCATCGTCGAGGCCAAAATCCGCGCCACCCACGCCTACGAATCATCCTCACTGCTTGCCCTCAAGGAAAGCCGCCAGCGTTTTCACGAGGCCGTTGACATTGCCTGGCAACTTTTTGAGCGCAGCAATGGGAGATCCCAATATGCCGAGCGCGCCTTCCGACTCACAGAACTCGCGCGCGGAATGCTCCTGCTCCAAAGTCTTGTGCAAGCTCGACAATACTTGCCCGATGCTATCCGTACCAAGGACTACGATCTTCGAGTCCGAATGGCTTGGCTCGAACATGAAATTGCAACCCTCCACGAAGATGCTTCTATCAACCCAAAAATCGCCGATTGGGAGCGCCAACTTTTCGACCTCAAACTCGAACGCCAAAATCTGCTGGCCGACTTCCCCTCCTACAACAACCCCGACTCGCTTTTCCTCCAAGTATTGGCCGCAAAAGACGTGCGCAATCTCTTACGCCCCGGCCAGGCGATGGTCAATTTTTTTCTGACAGAAACGGCTGCCTATATTTTCAGTTTTGATGCTAACGGCAATTTCAGTTGGAGAAAGGCCAATCTTTCTGGAGGATTCCGAGAACAAACCCGGGGCTTCGCCTCCTACCTCTGGGAGGCTGAAGAAGCTGAGCGCGAACAATTCCTGCACCAAGCCTGGCTGCTCGACAGCCTGCTGATTGCCGCCGAGCGCACACGCTGGGGCGCAGCGGTCAGTAGCCTGATCATTGTGCCAGACGACGTGCTAATGCTTGTCCCTTTCGAAGTGTTGCTCAGCCGCCCTAGCACAGTAGGGAGCACTTGGCGTGATCAAGCGTGGCTTCTGGCCAATTACAATTTTAGTTACGCCTACTCTGCTACGCTCCTCGGCGTTCAAAAAGGCATCAGTGAAGAACACGCAAAGGCTGTTGCAAAACCTCCGGAGGTGTTTGGCGGTTTTGCGCCAAGTTATTCGCAGTCAAGTGCTTATAAATTGGAAAATACCCGCCCAATGGTAGAAAAAGTGTGCAATTTGCTGGGCGGCCAAGCCTGGCTGGGGAAGAAAAGCAGCGAAGCCTGTTTCAAAAATTCGGCAGCCAATTACCGCACCCTGCTGCTGGCCATGCACGGCATTTCGGACAACGAATTTCCCGAACTCTCTCGCCTGCTTTTTGGCGACCCCGGCCCGGACTCTTTGATCAACAACAACATACTCTATGCCTCTGAACTACAGATCATGCGCCTTCAGGCCGATCTTGTGGTGCTCAGCGCTTGCCACAGCGGCTCCGGCAAACTCGAACAAGGCGAAGGTGTTTACAGTCTCGCCCGGGCTTTTGCAGCCGCAAGAGTACCCGCTACTGTAATGAGCCTTTGGTTGCTCCATGAAAACACCGCCCCACCGCTCGTGGAGGCATTCTTCCAATACTTGCAACAAGGGAAAAGCAAGGATGAGGCCCTCCGGCTTGCCAAACTCGACTTTATCAAAAACGACGACAATTTTGAAATGACCCACCCGTTTTTCTGGGCGGGCCTTGCGGCTTCGGGCGATATGCGGGCTTTGGATTTGCCGGTGAAGCCGTCTTTTGAATGGTGGTGGTGGGTGCTGGTGACGGTTTGCTTAGGCGCAGGTGGTTTCTGGTGGTGGAAGCGCAGAAAAGGGGGGTATGAGTGAGGTTTTTATGGTTCTAAATCAAATGTTTTGGAAAACCATTCTGCGAGACGAGCAGCAAGTGGATGACCTGCATTGGCCCAGTTGCTTTTAAGGGCTACGCCCATTGACCTTCCGGGTTCTGCTTGCCAAGCCAGCCAT
>JANMME010000545.1:0-2711 GCA_031373015.1 Saprospiraceae bacterium | reverse complement strand
AAACCTTGAAAAATTGACAGAGGTTTTTTTGCCTTTGGACACCCTACCCTCTGGGACGTGTTAGGCTTCAAAGCTATGGAGGAATCCTCTTCACGATACCTATCTTTTATATGAAAAACATTTACACCCGTCTATTTGCCTCTGCCGCACTCGTGTTCTTTTTTAGTTTGAAAATTGTGGCACAACCCATCACGATCAATGTACAATCTACCTCTGCGATCTGTAATTCCTGCAATGGTTCTGTAAACCTTACGGTAACCGGCGGGACCCCAGCTTATACCTACGTGTGGTCAAATGCCTCCACCACCGAGGATCTATCAAACCTCTGCCCAGGGATTTATACCGTCACCGTAACTGATGCTGTTGGCGCTACAAAGACAAGCGCTGTTACGGTAACGCAGAACTCAACACTAACTCTTTCTACCACCCAGATAAATGCTTCCTGTTTCGGGTCATGCAACGGTTCCATTGATTTGACTGTCACAGGGGGAATGTATGTCTATTTGTGGTCAACCGGCTCTTCCACTCAGGATTTGAGCAATTTATGCGCAGGAACCTATACCACAACCGTCACAGATGGCAATGGCTGCACAAAAACAGCCTCTGCCACAATTACCCAGCCTACTACGCTCAACGTTACTACTTGCGCCAACAATGTTACCTGTAATGGTGGAAATAATGGTTCTATTGATTTAACGGCATCTGGCGGTACGCCTCCTTATACTTATTCATGGTCAAATGGGGCAACCACGCAAGATCTAAGTGGCCTCACTGCTGGCACCTATACGCCAACCGTTACTGATGCAAATGGCTGTACAAAAATAGCCTCCGCCACCGTCACCCAAGCTCCAAACTTATTTCTCTCCGCTACTGTCAACAATGGCCCCATCGGCCAAAACAACGGTTCTATTAATCTGATAGCAAATGGTGGTACGCCGGCTTACGTACCCTTTTGGATCGGGCCAAATGGATTTACCTCTACAGCCATGGCTATCTCGAACTTGTCTCCCGGCTCCTATTGTGTAACGGTCACGGATGATAATGGATGTACCCGGTCTTCCTGCTATACCGTGCAGGGGAATGGCGGAGGCTCCGGCTCCGGCCCTTTCCTTATCAATGGTCAAGTGACCAACTCTGGCTGCGGGATGAATTGCACAGGAAGTATAAATATATCGATAACAGGAGGTCTCGCCCTTTACGTTTGGATGAATTCTAATGGTGCTGTTGGTACCACCTACCAACAATCCTTCACGTTATCGCAGTTGTGCTCAGGTACTTATTGTATCACTGTTACAGAGGAAAATGGTGCAACCGCCTCCGCCTGCTACACCGTCGGTCAAGGCCAATCCCAAAACCTCAAAATCCAATCTTCCAACTCCGCCTTTTGCAATTTCGACCCAAACAACACCTCCACCGTGTGCGAGATGGTTTGCCCACACTCCACCGTCACCTACTTCGTTGATCCGCCCATTGTCTGCGGCGTACCGATGAACCTTTCCGGTGCTTCCTGGACCATAAGCGGAGCAAAGAGTTTCACCATCAACCCCGGCGCTCCCGAAGTAGTGGTGACCTGGGGCGATGCCGGGCCGGGCCTGGTCGAATTTGGGTCAAACAACCAACAGCTTTGCTTTGAAAGTTCGCACTGCGTCACGGTGCTGGAAGAACCCAAGGCGCAGTTCAGCACAGACCCACCCAGTGTACCCAATGCCGTGATGCAACTTTGCAAAGGCCAAACCGTGGCTTTCAAAAACGAAAGCCTGAATGCCGAACTGTATGAATGGATTTTCAGCGATGATCTCTCCGTGTTGAGCGATGAAAACCCGCAGCACACTTTCCGCACACCGGGCAATTTTACGGTTACGCTCATTGCCCGCAGCACCTGCCTTTGCGCCGACACCACGGTATTGCTGGTCGAAGTGCTCGACAGCGAACCGCCCCTGCTCGATTGCGTCGGTTCGGTTTGTCCGGGTGAGACGGTAACGTATTCTACCTCAGGAGGATGCAGTGCTTACACCTGGTCGGTTTCGCCCAACGGAAGCGTTGTTTCTGGCGGACAAGCAAGCGACAACACCATCACCGTGCAATGGGGCGATGGCCCGGTGGGCAGCATTTCGCTGAGTGCATCGGGTTGCGCCGGAGCCGCTTGCCCACAGGCCAGCGTGTTCACCATATCCATCATTTCCGACAATGCAGAAATCCGGGGAAATCCATTTGTTTGCCCCAGCAGCGAGGAGGAATACACCATTGACCTTTTTGATGGAACGGAATATACTTGGACGCTGCCCACTGGTGGAACCATTTTGCGCGGCCAAAGCACGAACAAAGTAACCGTGGGCTGGAATGCTCAGGTAACTTCCATTACACACTGGCTCATTGTGGATTATTACAATTGCTACCTCGGTTGTGGGGGCGTAGATTCGATTCCCGTGAAAATTCTTTCCCCGTTTTACATTGATGGCCCAGTGGAAATGTGTGAAAATTCAAGCAAGAATTTTACCGCCAGAAACGCAGCGACAGGTGTTTCCGTAAATTGTGATTGGTATGTTTATGGCCCAAATGGAACACAGGTTTCCACGTTCACAGGCAGCACCCTGAACTTTTCACCATCCGCTGGATCTGGCAATTACCGGCTTTTCGCCGTGCCAACCAGTCCCGACCAAACATGTTCTCTCAACGCCGAGCTCAAAGTCAGCGTCGTGGCGCGCCCTCCC
>JANMME010000534.1:0-6064 GCA_031373015.1 Saprospiraceae bacterium | reverse complement strand
CAAGATCGAACTGGGCTGGCAGGGCGACGCCAAGGGCGAGCCGGTGAACCCGGGCGTGTTCGTGTGGTGGGCCGAGGTGGAGCTCATTGACGGGCAGACCGTGCTCCTCAAGGGCGACGTGACGGTGGTGCGGTAGTATTGCGCAACTATAGAATTTGACTTATAGCGGCCTTCGAGATATTTTTGAATCTCGGAGGCCGCTTTTTTTGGGTAAACAGGCAACTCCATTTTCCTTCATAACTTTGCCTTTTCAATTATTGGTAAAATTTTTTGTACACACACATTATGATGACCATTCGCATCTCACTGCTATTCGTACTCCTTTTTCTGTTCCAAAACTGTAAAGAGGACGCGCCTGTATCTACCCGCCCTTTCAATGTCGAGTTATTACCTGCCAATGCTAAGCCAGTTGCTGTAAATGTTTATAAAGTGAACTGCTGGGTAGAGCAAGAGAAGTTTTTTGTGGTGGGGCTTTGCACCAATACTTCAGCAGAGTGGCAAAAAATATGGTTGGAAGCTGTGCCGCTCAATGCCTCAGGCAAACCGATTGCTATTTCTAAATGCAGCTCGGTTATCTTCTCTACCTTTTCGGATGCTGTACCGCCAAGTGGGCGTACTTCGTTTTTTGCCTCTTGGCCATTGTCCGATTTTTCCGGGAAGCCCGATTCTTGTACAATTAAATCTGTGCTGGGAATCCAGCCCGCTCCAGGTCCAATTCTGGTTGCTCCAGTGGTCAATGGTATGAAGATGCTCAGTCCATCTGTGCCAGGTCAGCCCAGTATAGAAGGTTGGCATGTAAGCAGTTCCATCAGCAATCCGTTGCAGATGGAGGCGGCGCACCCGAGGCTTGAAGTACTCGTTTACGGAACTGATGGGTTGCTTTGGCTCAGTACGGTGCTCAATCCAGAGGATCCGGCTACCAAGCAGATTTTCCATTTTGAAGGAGACGGGCCCTTGAAGCCAGCGGAAGACAGGCCCTTTAATCTTCAAGTTTATAATGAGGGGTTGCCGCAGGTCTTGAAGGAAAAGAAAATCGGTCGGGTGGAAATATTGCCTTTTGAAGCGCGTCAGTAAATCAGGTTAATTGTTCGCTGATCATGCCAAATCTGCGTTCGCGGTTTTGGTAACTCAATATGGCTTTGAACAATTCGTCTTTGCCAAAGTCTGGCCAGAAAACGGGTGTAAAATAGAGTTCAGCATAAGCTACCTGCCAAAGCAAAAAATTGGATAGTCTTGTTTCGCCGCTTGTACGTATGAGCAGCTCTGGATCAGGGATGCCATAGGTGGTGAGTTCGCGCTCGAACATCGCTTCGGTGATATTTGAAGGTTCTAATATCCCTAATTTTACTTGTTCGGCCAATTGGCGGTTAGCGCGCAAGATTTCCCATTTGGCCGAATAATTAAGTGCGAGCACGAGCGTAACCCGTTGGTTGTCTTTTGTTTTTTCGATGCCTTCGCGCAAGGTTTTCAAGGTAGATGGAGGCAGTGCCTCAATATCGCCGATGGTCATGAGGCGTACGCCATTCTTGTTCAGGTCGCGGATTTCGCCTTTGATCGTTTCCACCAATAGCGACATCAAAGCGCTCACCTCGGCTGGAGGGCGGTTCCAGTTTTCGGTACTAAAAGCATAGAGCGTCAGGTATTTTACCCCGATTTGAGCGGCAGCCTCCGTAACTTCGCGCACGCTTTTTACCCCACTGCGATGGCCCAACACACGGGGCATGCCTTTTTGTTTGGCCCAACGCCCATTGCCGTCCATGATTATGGCGATGTGCTGCGGCACTTTTTCAGGGTTGATTTGTGATTTTAGGTCAGACATTGTATGAGCAAAGGTACGTTTCAGCCTTGATTTTCAGATTCAGAACACAAGTTCTCAAAAGTTTACTTTCAATTAAAATGCACAAAGAAGTCCGCAAGCAGTATAACGCCGCTTTCACACAAGAAAAATACGAGGCTTTTCTTCATTCGGTAAACACAGGCTTTGGCGAGCCCTGCACTTTCCGCATGGCGGAGACGCCGATTTTTGTCCCCAAAGCCCTGAAAAACAAACTGCTGAAGGGCGTAGAGGATATATGCTCCGTCATCACCGAACCTGATTTCATGGGCCGTAGCGAGTCTGCCTTGCCCGGGCACTTGCGGGTGCCCGGTGAGGATGCGCATACGCAATTCCTCCAACTAGACTTCGGCATTTGTCGCGACGCGAACGGCGAATTCAGCCCGCAACTCATTGAAATGCAAGGCTTTCCGTCCCTTTATTTTTTTCAGCACTTGCTGGCAACGAGTTATCGGGAGCATTTCGACATCCCGGCGGATTTTCACCACCTATTTGGTGGGCTGGATGAAAAAGGGTACGTTGAGCTCCTTCGACAAGTAATTGTGGGCAACTCAAAACCTGAGAACACCATCCTGCTGGAAGTAGAACCTGAAAAGCAGAACACGCGAATAGATTTCTGGGGAAGCCGAAAATATTTGGGAATCAAGGTTTTGTGCCTTTCCAAACTCAAGCGCGAAGGCCCTGATCTCTACTATTATGACGATAATGGGCGGCGCGTTGGCGTAGAGCGCATCTACAACCGGATCATCTTTGACGAGCTTGAGCGCCGTGCTGATTTGCCCCGGGAATGGGACATGACCACGGAAGTAAATGCCGAATGGGTGGGCCACCCCAACTGGTTTTTCCGCATTTCAAAGCATTCTCTGCCCTTCATCGAGAGCGAATTTGTGCCCAAAACACTTTTTTTAAACGAGTTGAAATCTATCCCTACTGACCTGGAAAACTGGGTTTTAAAACCGCTCTTCTCCTTTTCAGGGCAAGGGGTAAAGATCAACATTACCCGTGAAGATGTTGAATCTGTGGACGATCCCGCCAACTTCATCCTGCAACGCAAAGTAGAGTACATTGCCGGGATAGAGACAACCGACCCTGCCGAGCCTTCCAAGTGCGAAATCCGGATGATGCTCCTGTGGGAAAAAGGATGGCCAGCGCCCCGGCTTGTGAACAACCTCGTGCGCATGAGCAAAGGCGAAATGGTGGGGGTGCGCTACAACAAAGGGAAGGAGTGGGTTGGGTCGAGCGTAGGGTTCTTTGAGCCTTGAAATGGCACACGGATCAGACGGATTGGACAGATTTTCACGGATTTTCAAATTTATAAAATCCGTGAAAATTTGTCTAATCCGTGTGCTAATTGCTGCCACTTGGGATCGCAAACGGCCCATCAAACTTAGGCTTCCAGGTTTCAGAAATGGCAAAAGCCCGGAATTTGGCATCTTCTGCTTTGGGTCCTTCATAAAGTTCATCTACAGTGGCCTGAAAAAGGCTCAGCCAGCGATCGAAGTGCTCTGCTTTTAGTGGAAATTTCTGGTGCAAATCCAAGTGTTTCTGGATGGGATTTCCACGATAGGCATCGGGCGTTCCGAGCAACAGGAATTCCCAAAAAGCATACATTTTAGGGAGATGATGCGGCCAATCCACTTTTGCTATATCGTTGAAAATGAAGCCAATAACATCATCTGCTTGCACCTTGACATAGAAGGTGTCAATGAGCGCGCGGATGTCGGCGGAGGTGGAGATATCGGGCTTCATAATGATGGTGATTGTTGGATTGGTGGACTGGTGATTGGTGGACTGGTGACTGGTGGACTGGTGATTGGTGGACTGGTGACTGGTGGACTGGTGACTGGTGGACTGGTAGGCCCAGTCACCAATCCACCAATCACCAGTCCACCAATCACCATCAAAAGTCACATTTAGCCCGATTGGCTTTCAGCCATTTCTCCGCTTCGGGGTAATTTGGGATAAACGCTCCACCAGTGCCCAAAAACGGTCGGAATGGTTCATCTCGATCAAATGCGCCAGTTCGTGTAGGATGACGTAATCCTGTACTGGCTTGGGTGCAAAAAGCAGGCGGGTGGATAAATTCACGTTGCCCGAACGCGAGCATGAGCCCCAGTTGGAATGGTTGTATTTAAGGTTGACACTTTTGATAGGCTGGCGGAACGTTTGTGCGTTCATCTCCTCGACGCGCCGTGATATTTCAGCCTGAAAATCCTTGGCAACGATGCGCGAAAGCAGGGTTTTCGCCGTGCGGGTACGCTGCCAGGAGTTGAGGTTTTGGTTGATCTCCAGGCAAATAGAGTCGCCGACCAATTTGGCGGTACTTGTAGCTCGGTTTTTCAAATCCAAGGAAAGCGTGTAGCGTCGGTCGCCTACCGCTACCACATCACCGTTTTGAAACTGTTTGCCGAGGTATGCCTCGCGATAAACGGGCTGTTTTTCAAACTGCTGCACCACCCATTCCTGCACAATATGGAGGTAATCGCGTATCATGCTTTCACCCGCCGTTATGGGCAAACGCAAGGTGATGCGTCGCGCCGAGAGGCTGTAATAATGACCGCTTGCCAAATCCAGCACCACGCGCACCGGGAGCGCCACGCCTTCGATGTGGATGAGTCCTTTGAGTGTTCTTTTTCTAGGGAAAAACATGAAATCTGAGGGGTGAGGAAGAGTTCTGGGGGAACTAGGGTTTAGAGGTTTTTGATTGACGATTAATAGATTACATGATTGTTGATTTTTGATGTAATGTGGGATGTTTTGATGTTTTATGGAAGAGCACCACATCACCCATCGAAATTACGTCCATCTTCCATTTCCTTCAACAATCAACAATCATGTAATCGTCATTCATCAATCAAAAAAACTATATATCTGGTGTTTATCCCTTTTTCTCAGCAAAATCGCGCATCAACTGTACCAGTGCCTGCACACTTTTTTGTGGCAAGGCATTGTAAGTGCTGGCACGGAAGCCGCCCACCAAACGGTGTCCTTTTAGCCCAACCATGCCATTGGCTTCGCAGAGTTTTCCAAACTCGCCTTCCAACGCAGCATATTTTTCTTCCATCACAAAACAGATGTTCATGTGCGAACGGTCTTCCACGGCTACAGTGCCACGGAATAGCGGATTGCGGTCAATTTCATCATACAGGAGCAGGGCTTTTGCTTTGTTTCTGCGCTGCAAGGCTTTGAGCCCACCGCTCTTTTTGATCCAACGCAGGGTGAGCATGCTGACGTAAATGGGGAAAACGGGCGGCGTGTTGTAGAGCGAGTTTTCTTTTACAAACGTCCGATAATCAAGCATTGAAGGCAGGTGGCGATTTACCGTGCCCAGCATATCGTCGCGCACGATGACGACGGTGGTGCCCGCTGGACCGAGGTTTTTTTGTGCCCCTGCGTAGATAAGGCCGAAGGGTTCTGGATTGAAGGGGCGGCTTAAAAAATCGGATGACATGTCGCACACAATCGGCACGGGCGACTTGGGGAATTTGCGCATCTGGGTGCCGTAAATCGTGTTATTGCTTGTCAGGTGCAGGTATTTCGCAGACTTTGGGATTTTGTAATCCTTTGGGATAAACGTGTAATTCTGGTCTTTCGAAGAGGCGATCACTTGCACATCTCCGAAGGCTTTTGCTTCTTTGATGGCTTTGTCGGCCCACACCCCTGTGTTTACGTACAGCGCGGTTTCGTCTTCATTGAGCAAATTCATGGGCGCCATGAAGAATTGTGTGCTTGCGCCACCCGTGAGCCATAAAACATGGTAGTTTTCCGGCAGGCCAATCACCTCGCGCATGAGGGCATTGGCTTCTTCGATGATGGCGGTGAATTCCGGGCCACGGTGGGAGAGTTCTAAGAGGCTGAGGCCCATGCCTTCGTAATTGACGGCGGCTTTTCCGGCTTCTTTTAGCACGGAAGCGGGCAATACCGCAGGGCCCGCAGAGAAATTGTGTTTTTTCATGGTCGTGAATTTTGGAACACGGTTTTTAAGTGATGAAAATGGTTTTGGGTGCAAAATTAGTGAATGAACACCGAATTTTCTGAACACCGATTTGAATGGACACCGAATTGACCGATACCGCCGACACCACCGAATTCTTTTTCTGAACACCGATTTGAATGAACACCGAATTGACCGATACCGCCGACACCACCGAATTTTCCTTTTGAACACCGAATTGACCGATACCGCCGACACCATCGATTTTTTTTGAAGAGTTCCAAAATTTTCGGTGG
>JANMME010000532.1:0-5115 GCA_031373015.1 Saprospiraceae bacterium | reverse complement strand
CAAGATCGAACTGGGCTGGCAGGGCGACGCCAAGGGCGAGCCGGTGAACCCGGGCGTGTTCGTGTGGTGGGCCGAGGTGGAGCTCATTGACGGGCAGACCGTGCTCCTCAAGGGCGACGTGACGGTGGTGCGGTAGTATTGTAGAAGTTTATCCTTGTCATATAACGGCCTCCCGGGATTTCTTTTGGACCTGGGAGGCCGCTTTTTAAAATTGCCGCAAAAATCTTCACTTCATATTTTACATTGCCATGTTTGAACACAAGACCGAACCACTGCTGCCAGCGCGTCATTTTGTGATCCGTGCGCTGCGCTATGCCACCTTTTCGTTGGTAGTTATTAGCGTGTCCCTTTTCATTGGCATGGTTGGATACCGTGTCTTGGCCGGAATTGGCTGGATCGAATCGTTTTACAATGCCTCCATGATCCTGACAGGCATGGGGCCTGGTTTGGACATCGAAGCCCTGTCCCTTCAACGGCAGGCCGGGGTTCAGATTTTTGCCGGGTTTTATGCGCTGTACAGCGGGGTGGTGTTCCTCGCGGCATCGGGACTGATATTGTCGCCTTTGTTGCACCGGTTTTTTCATAAGATGCATTTGGAGGTGGAGGAGTGAGGGGATGGGGCGTTTTTGATTTTATCATCGCGAATATGGGAACATAGCGAGTCATGGATGGCTCGCTTTTTTGTTTTGTAAGCTTGCAAAAACCTTGATGGATTTCCTCCACAGGCAGCCTACGGTAGCCATAAATTTTATTTTAAAAATTTTAACATATTTTTACTGAGGGGGCGTTAATGGGTGAAAAGCCTGCCAACATTTTTCGCCCTGCGTGGTGTTCCCTTCTTTTAGCCCTCAGTCCATCATTTTTGCCCAAAACAGATGCCCAGCCGCCGTGCTTGGTGTTGTCACCAAGCACAATCTCGACAGGTATCACAAGCCGGAGCACTCACTCCGCCGTGCTCTTGGTGACAACACCAAGAGCGGCGAGATCGGTGCTCTCTGGCGCAGTAGCCGAAACGCCCTGGAAATACCTGCTCGCTTGGCTGCAAAAAGAAGTGGTAGCGGACTTCAAACCCGAAGACCGGTTGCTATATTTGCCCCTCTCTACGGGGCAATGGCGGGTAAATCAGAACATCAGCCCCTTTCCCCGCGAAGCGGGACAGGTAGGCAAGATTGCCACAAAAAAAAGCCCTTGCGCCGAATCCGGTACAAGGGCTTTTTTAAAAATATCTCATTGCTTAAACCGCGTCCAGCACCGTATTCAGCGTAAGCGCCAGCACATCCCCGGCAATCCCCTCAAACTTGCTTTTGGAAACAACCGCTTCCGCCAGCAGTTCGATCTTGAGTTGTGCCCAGCGGCCTCTCACCAGCATTTCGAAATCGCCCGTTTCGATTTTTTCATCTGCCAATAATTTGGCATAGCGTTTCGTATCTTTTTTGAGTTCGGCCTGGAGTTTTTTGGCCAATTTTTCATAGCGCTCTTTGTTGCGCTTGATATGTTTGCCTACCAGCCCAACGATTTGATCGTCAAGATTGTCGAGGCCTTTATCTATGTTAGTTTGTTTGTCTGGCATGGATGGTATTAGTGTTAAGTGATTAGTGTTAAGTGTTAAGTGATTAGTGTTAAGTGATCGCGTAACACTAATCACTTAACACTAATCTTCTACTTTTTCCGAGCCAATTCCGCCTTCTTAATGGCTTCTAGGCTCTTGGTCACTTGAGCGGTGGCTTCCTTAACTACATCTTTGTCGAGCATTCCCTTGTCTTTCCAACGGGCAAGGAAAGGCAGTACGAGTTCGTTTTGCAGTGTCGTCCAGGAGCTTGCAATTTCCTTGTTCTTTTTTACACTTTCGGCGTGTTTAACGGCATTGGCGAGCGCGTCAGTCACATTTTTGATGGCATCGCTGTTTGCCGAGAACTTGCTCGTGGCGGCTTTGCCCATCAGGTCGGTCAAAGAAGTTGCTAAGTTGGTCGCGTTGTCGAGACCAACTTTGTCAAATTTGTTGCAGGACTGCATTGTACTGGTCGCCCCGAGGAGGAGCAGGCCAAACAACAGCGAACTCAGGGTGGTGCGGAGGGTTTTCATGCTTGTGGTTGAGTTTTGTACCCCGAAAGTTCGTTCCGGGAGAAATTATGGTAAAAATTGACCCGGAACAGAGTTCCGGGGTACTTTAAAACGCCCCGCAAGTTATTGTCAAGTTCCCATAATCCGATGAAATTTTTTTAAGCACCTATTCCATAAGGCGGCGTACGCTGCAAGCGGGGTTAAGCTTGTTCGCTGGGGTTCCAGTGTTCGGATGGCTTGTCTTAAAAACCAATCACTTTAACAAGGTCACATTCCCTTTTGCTTCAAAAATATCGCCGTTGCCACAAGTCAACCGCACATACCAGGCAAATGAATCGGGCGTGGATGGTTTGCCTTTGAACGTTCCATCCCAGCCCAAGGCATTGGGATCATTTGTTTCGTACACAATCTCGCCCCAGCGGTCCCAGATGATGAATTTTAGTGCCGTCATGCCATCGGCAAGCGGTTTGAAAAAGTCGTTTTTCTGGTCGTTGTTTGGCGTAAATGCCTTTGGAATAAAGACAAAAGGCGAAATACATTCGTTTTGCCGGAAGATTACCATTACAGTGTCCGTAGCAATACAGCCATCTTCTGTTGTTACAGTAACGGTGTAAATCGTTGTCTCTGTGGGCGTTGCCTCGGTTTGAGCAGTGTGCGGACTGCTGAGCGTACCCGGTGGCGTCCATTCATAACTGACTATTGTACCATTTCCACCAGGCGTTGCAGTCAAGATCGTGGTAGGGTTCTCCAAAGTAACCACATCCGGCGAGGCATCTGCATCAACGGAGACGGTGGTAACATTTACCGTAAAGCCCAAGGTGTCTTTGCAGCCGTACTGGTTGGTCACGGTAACCGAATAGGTGGTGGTCTCATTCGGATAAACAATAAGGTTACAATCCATGGGCAAATCTGGCCCCCAATCGCAGGTCAATGAATCGCCTGGAATAAGATTTGTGAACATCAGGGCAACTGGTTCTCCTAAGCAAATATCGTGGTCTGCGGGAAAAACTTGGATTTCCGGCATTTTTAGGTCAATCACGATGGAATCCATTGAATTACAGACGGCAGTACCACTGGCTCGCACAAAATAGATGCCATCGGGCATCACATGTACCGTTTTTAAAGTGTCAAAAACGGGCACAAACGTATCCGTAGTGGACCATTCAAATTTAGTGGCATTGTTGCTTTGAGCAAAAAGTGTCCATAAATCAAAACTGCAAACCGACGAAGATGAGTCGGGGATTATATGCACATCGGTGCTTGGTTTGAAGCCCACAGCCACCGAGTAAGCCACCGAGCAGGAATCTTGGCTGATCGTGGTGGTATAGACTGTCGGCACTTTGGGCGAAACCACCGGGTTTGGGTAGTGCTCCTGCCCGTCCAGAGAGGAGTCGGCAGGCATGGCCACCCAGGTATAATTTGCGCTCAGGTTGTGCCCGTCCGGGTTCAGCTCGACCGTATCGCCAGGGCAAATTTTCAAAGAGTCGTCAAGGACGTCGGTGATGATGTTTACCGTTACAGTGTCTGTAGCCGAAGCAGTGCAAAGGTTGCTGTCGGTCAATAAGAGTGTCGCAATATAGGTTCCCTCCGCTGCATAGGCGATCATGGGGTTTCGAATCGCTGACGTAGAAGGTATCCCATTGGAAAATGCCCAGTCCCAAGCAAGGTTGCCCGTGTGGTTGGAAACGCCGTTGTATTGAATAACAGCTTTCAACGCGCAATCCACATAATCGTGCGTGATGCCCACTGTGAGGGCAGAATCAAAAACAGTGATTGTTGATGTCCACGGACTGATGCACGGAGAAAGGGCATAAGGGGTGAATACTGGATCGTATTGACCCGCCGAGGCGTAAGTGTGGACAGGGTCTATATCGTTACTGACCGGGCTTCCGTCGCCGAAATTCCAACTGCCTCCAATACCGACCGGGTTCGTGAAGTTCACTACGAGCCCATGGCAGAGGTCTATTGAAATTTGCCCAGAAAGGTCAACGGTGTCAAGGATCACGACGGGGAACGTGAGGGAGTCGGTACAAGCCGTGTTTGCCAAATTTGCCACGGTTACGGTCACGGTGTAGTTTCCGGCCGGGCCTTTGAGCACGGGGTTAGGAGTGTCGGCACCGGTGAGTATGGCGGGCAGGTCAACGGACCAGTGGTAGTTCACCGACTGCGGGGTGACGGTCACCGAAAGGGTCAGTGGCTGGCCCGTGCAAACAGTGTCAAGGGCTGCGGGGTCCAAGCTGACATCCACGCCCTGGTTGGTCACAGAAACCTGGCTTGAATCGGTGCAAGCACTGTTGCTGAGGGCGGTAGCGGTAGCCGTGTAAACGGAAGTGGTCGGCGTTGCGGGCAAGGTGACGGTATTGCCCTGTGAGATGACCGTGCCGCTGGGGTCAGTCCAGACAATGGTGGCGGGGACGTTGGTGGTGGCCGTGACCACGACAAAATCGCTGCAGGCCATCACCACTGTTTGTGACAGGGTCAGTTCCAGCGGGGTGATGTCCGGGGTCGTGATGCCGGCGGTGGCGCTGCAAATATTTCCGTCCGTTGCCGTGACTTGATAGGTTTTGTTCAAATCAACCAGTACGCATGTATCTGAGGCATTGGTTACGGCTGGTTCCCAGACATAATCATAGCCTGCTTGTCCGCCATTTATGCAGATTTTGACGGGGCCTGCGTTGCAGTTCAGCGTGGCAGAGTCAAGGCTGACGGAGATATCGGGGATGCCCGGCACATAGAACTCAAGAGCGGTCGTATCTGAACAGCCGGTCGCCGAAAACACGATCAGTTGCACCGTATCTTTTTGATGTGCCGGAAGTGGGATGACGAGCGGGTTTGATTGGGAGACCACCACGCCATTGACGACCCATTCAATCGAGGCGATCGTGCCGATCGGGTCAGTGGAAAGGCTGATTATCTGCACTTTGCTGAGGCTGTCGCCGCATTCCAACACTTGAACCTTGCTGTCAATAACGGCATTCGGATCGGACAAAAGATGAATGTCCACAGTGTCCTGGGCCTTGCAGTGAGCGGAATCTTCTACTGTAACGATATAGG
>JANMME010000527.1:0-2269 GCA_031373015.1 Saprospiraceae bacterium | reverse complement strand
GTTGTTGGCGTGGACGCCAACAACGGCAGGGGCGACCATTCTTTGTTTGAACATACTTGATAATCAATGCTTGCCGTTGTTGGCGTCCTCGCCAACAACAACGGCGGAGCTCAATTTTAGGTGAAATTATTCAGTTTGAGGCTTAACCTGACTACTATAGCGTTCCGCCAACAACATCCCATATTTCACTTTTCAATCTCCCGAACATAAGCCAAAGCCTCTTCCGCCATTCCTTTCCAACGCTCGGCATAATCAAAAGGCACTAAAATCCAGCCATTCATCGGGCGGTTATCCATAGGAGTGAATACTTGCGCACCATCGAGGCTGAGTGCATCGGCGGCGGCATCGCCCGTGAGTTTGAACACCATGCAATCTTTCCAAAACATGGCGAGGGCTTTGCCATTGGGTGTCTTGAGGCATTTTGCACCAAACATTTTGCTTTCAACAGCATCGGGGAGTTCGGCGGCGATTCGGTGGTAAAGTGTTTCTGCTGGTGACATAGCTGGAAATTTTGCTCAAAAGTAGGGAGATAGAATTTGCCACATAGTACATGGTCTCTCTTGTTAACCCCTTTCAAAACCTATTTCATTAGACCCCCAATGCTCGACAAATTTGTGTCCTTGTTCGCCTAATCTATTTCCCATGCGAATACCTTGGACCATCCTGATCCTACTGGCTTTGTTTTCGGCCTGCAAACCTTCGAAAAAAGTCGTTTCTCCCGGCTCCAATTATCCCAACAATGTGGGTGACATCAGACCCGACCCAATGCTCGACGATTCCGCTTTTCGGCCCTGTCGGGAATCTAACATCCCGCAATACTATTCCGTCCAAAGCGGCTTTGAAAGCGAAAAGCCCGCCATAGAACGCTATTTCAGACAAAACTTTAAAAAAGACCAGGCATTTGCCCAGGAAAACGGCTACCTCACCATTCGTTTTGTGGTGAACTGCAATGGCCAAACCGGGCGTTTTCGAATCTTGGAAATGAGCCCCGAATACCAACCCAAAAAATTCCCCGAAGCACTCTCTGGCCGGATACTTCAGCTCACCAAACAAATGGCCGGCTGGCTGCCTGGCAAAAGCGAAAACATTCCCTACGACTACTACCAGTACCTCACCTTCACCATTGTCCAAGGTGAAATCACACACATAATGCCATGAAAACCCAATACCTGCCCCTGCTTCTGCCCCTGTTTCTGCAATCGCTCCCCGCCATAGCTCAAATCAATTGCAACGTTTACAAATGGGCGGGCGATACCGCCTGTTATCGGGCTTGTCAAATCTACGAAACTGCCAGCCATACGCGACAAGGTAGCCGCTTCTCTCAAATGCTGTACGACAGCGTGATCTCCCTTTGCCCCAGCTTCGACATGGCCTACATGGAAAAAGCCGTGCCATATTTGAAACGCGGCGATTTCGTGACCTGGCGCATTTGGATAGATAAGGCCGTGGCAATCAATCCAAAAGAACAGCTCGGGTATCGAGGCTGGTGCCGCTACCAGTTCCTGCGCGATTACGCAGGCGCTTTGGCTGATTTGGAGGCCCTGGAGAAAATAAAGCAACCCGATATCGGCTATGCCGTCAATGGCGCTTACCATTTGATGATCGCCAAAGCCTTGTGTTATAAGGGATTGGGACAAACAGAAAAGGCTATTCAAACCATCGAAACACAATTGGCTATACCTGGTTACGAGCCGGGCTACTATGACTACCTGCACCTGGCCGTACTGATATTGGACACAGGAAAGCCTCAGGAGGCGATACCCATTTTGGAAAAACAAAAGGCCCTGTCCGCAGATTTTGCAGAAACCTACTACTATCTGGCCTTGGCCTACAAGCAGCTGGGCCAGCGTACTCAAATGATGGAAAACCTCGCCGTGGCCAACAAACTGTATGAGGCTGGTCGCCACCGAACCGATCCGTACGACAATCCGGACGATCGGATTTACCGGGAAGACATTGAGAAAGCCCAGACAGAATGGTGAAGGAAGGCGTTTTTATTTTTACTGCTGAAAACCCTTTGCGTAACTTGCGGCCGAAATGGATCAAAACCTTCTGATTATCAATGATTCGCGCTGAAAAAATAGTCAAAACTTATGGAGATCAGCCCGTGCTGAAAGGCATTGACTTCCTGTTTGAAGCCGGGAAAAACAACCTCATCATCGGTCGTTCGGGTGCAGGCAAAACGGTGCTGCTCAAAATTTTGGTTGGACTGAATGTGCCCACCAGCGGTACCGTATGGTATGATGAAGTGGATTTTACCGGGCTTGAC
>JANMME010000523.1:0-1903 GCA_031373015.1 Saprospiraceae bacterium | reverse complement strand
AATTTTGTTGTTGAAGCATTTAATTTTTTTGCCACTAATTGCACTAATTTTCACTAATAGTGAGGCTTGTTTTGTTAAAATTCGTGCAATTAGTGGCAAAAGGGCTTACAAAGCGGAGCGTAGTTTTTCCTCTAATTCCTTGAACGTCATTTGTTTTTCAAAGAATAGCCGCTTGTTTTTTCGCTTCGAAATAATCAAAGTAGCCGGGATGGCCCCCGACCATTCAGGGCTCACGAGATTGACCCAGACATTGGGGTTGGGCTCGTCCATAAACACCACCTGGCTGCGCAAGTTTTTCTGTTTTACAAATGGCTTGATCTTTGATTCGACGTTTCGCTTGAAATCGGTGCTGATGAGCACAACTTTGACCTTTTGTGCGGTGTATTTTTCATTCAATTTTTCAAATTCAGGCAATTCAGCCACGCATGGACCACACCAGGTGGCCCAAAAATTCAGCACATAAACGGTGTCGGAGTCGGCGTTGAGCCAATGCTCAAGTTGTGCCGTTTTGATGAACGGGATGTCTTGAGCGGAAAGTGTTGCCCCCAAAAAAAGGAAGCCAAATAGGAGCATTTTTTTCATATACCAGTGGCAAAAATGTCCAGTAGTATGGTTGAAGTGTCTTTTTTTCAGGATTTGGGCCGCAAGTTCACGCTTCTTGACCAAATCCTGACCGCCGTTTCCTATTGTTCTCCCGACCTTGCGGCAAAATTTTCCATTCTTGTTATGCGTCAGATCACCTTATTCTGGTTCTTAAATTTTCTAGGCCTTCAACTTTTTGCCCAGCACCCAACTACTCCCAGTGCTGCTGGCAGCGGGTCAAAGCCTGCTCCCATTCCTGAAAAACACCTGAAAAACATTCGCCAGCTCACCTTTGGCGGCGACAATGCCGAAGCTTACTGGAGCCCCAACAGCAAATCGCTCACGTTCCAGAGCAACAACAAAAAATGGGGGCTTGAGTGCGACCAAATTTTCACGATGAAGGTCAATGACGCTGCGGGCGACAGCATCTATCGTCCAAAGACCATCAGCACACTGAAAGGCCGCACCACTTGCTCCTACTTTATGCCCGATGGCAAGCACATCCTGTATGCAAGTACCCACGAAGGAGGAGAATCTTGCCCGCACACACCCGACCTTCGGGCAGGTGGCAAATACCTCTGGCCCATCTTCGAGACCTACGATATCTATATTGCCAACCTTAAAGGCAAAATTACCCGTCAGCTTACCAACTCCCCCGGGTACGATGCCGAAGCCGTGCTCAGCCCAAAAGGGGATAAAATCCTTTTTACCAGCGACCGCTCTGGCGACCTCGAACTTTGGACGATGAACCTTGATGGAAGCGGCCTGAAGCAGATCACCTTTGATCTCGGCTACGACGGCGGTGCGTTTTTTAGCCAGGACGGTTCGAAAATCGTGTTCCGGGCAAGTCGGCCAAAGACAGATGATGAAATCAAAGAATACCGCGATTACCTCGCCCAACACCTTGTGGCCCCCACCACCATGGAAATATTCACTTGCAATGCCGACGGCACTGACCTTCGCCAGATAACCCATCTTGGCAAGGCAAACTGGGCGCCCTTCTTCCACCCATCCGGCAAAAAAATCATTTTCAGCAGCAATCACCGTTCCACACGGGGCTATGATTTTCAACTGTACATGGTAAACCTTGATGGCTCAGGGCTGGAGCAGATCACTTCTGAAAGTATTTTCAACTCCTTTCCCATGTTCTCTCCCAACGGTAAAAAAATCTCCTGGAGCAGCAACCGCAATAATCATGGTACCCGCGACACGAATGTTTTTGTGGCCGATTGGGTGGATTAGGTTAATTGAGGATTTTGGATTGTAACTGGTTAGGATGGAACACGGATGACACAGATTAGACACGGATTTGCACGGATTT
>JANMME010000517.1:0-4363 GCA_031373015.1 Saprospiraceae bacterium | reverse complement strand
CACATCCACTTTCAGGTGTATGTGAGTTCTGTTTATGCCGCCGTTTCCCAACTGACTTTTCCAGTTGCGACCAAAAACGCCCTTTACGCAGCGAATCCCACGCTGTACACTAAGGGCCCCGACGCCCTCACACCCAACCAGGACATGGTTTTCTCCGATGGCTACGCTTACCAATTGGCTACCCTGACACAAAATACTTCGGGCAGTTATGATGCCTACCTTGAAGTGACCATCAAAGGCACCGGGACTTCCGGGCTTGCCAATCTGGAGCCTGAAACAGGGGGGCAGTTCACTTTGGGACAAAACTATCCCAACCCTTACAAAGCAGAGACAAACGTTCCATTTGTCCTTACCAACCCTGCTGATGTTTTGCTCGAACTCTGGGACTTGACGGGCAAAAAAATAGCACGTTTGGATCAAGGCCATTTGCCTTCGGGTGAACACAGTATAGCCCTGAACATGAAAACCCTTGGGGTTCCAAGCGGCACGTATGCCTACCAATTGCAAGTATCTAATGAGAATGGCACATTCCGGCAAGCAAAGGTTATGACGGCGTTTTGAGGATTTACCGCGCCCCTGCCGGTCCAGCTTCCTCATCGCTCACGCTGTGGCTTCTGCGAAATTCGGTTGGCGTCATGCCCGTCGCTTTTTTGAACGCCGCATTGAACGACACCTTGTTGTTGAAGCCCACCGAATAGGCTATTTCGATGACGTGGAAATCGCTTCGGGTGGTTTCGGCAAGCCATGTTTTGGCCTCTTCTATACGGAGTTGGTTCACATATTCGAAAAACGAGGTGCCGAGTTGCTCATTGATGACCTGCGAAACATGGTGCTTGCTGGCACTGAGCCGGGCAGCGAGTTTGTCGAGGCTAATGTCCGGGTCGTGATAAATCCGTTCTTCACGCATCAAAAGTTGGAGGTTTTGTAGGAGGGAACGACTCGCCTCGGGCGTGAGACCTGAGTTCCTATATTTAGTAGGAGCGCTGGGCTCATTCCAATGAAAACCCTCGAAAACAGCTGGCTGTGCATACCCTGAATAGGCGATGAGGTAAATCATGGCGGTCATCACAGCAGAAATATGGTAATCCCAACTCGTGTTGAAAAAGGAGAATTGTATGAGTACGAAGTAAGAAATATAGGCCAACACAAAAACGATGTAAAACCCTGTCAGCCAGCGCGCCCAACGGGCGGTGTCTCCCACCCTTGGTTGGCGCAGTATATATGCCAAATTCCAAAGCGCAAAACCCAGGGCCCAAACCATTCGCGCCCAAAACTGGATGCGGATCAGCCACATATCCGCCGGGAAAGATGCTTTCCCAATAAGAATGGCCTGTTTCGTCGCGGTATCGGCCATGTACGAGGGCACGAAGACGAGCGTGCACAAAACAAACGGCACAAACAGCCACCAGTCCTGTTTTTTCAAAGGCCTGCCCTCGTAGATGCTGCGCAGGTACAACCACATAATCGGCCCATAAAGGAAAGGAAATTGTACGCTCACATTCGCTATGTGGGGAAAGTTGTAGAGGTAGCCCGTCCAGTACAGCACATATTCCACCAAGGTGACGGAGAACAAGAAAAGCAGCAATGCCAATAGGCGATTGGCCTGGGGGCGACCGCGTCGCCAGCGCCACAGCACAAGGGCCGTAAAGAAACCCTGCACGGCAGCGATGAGGAAGACGATGGTCCAGGAATCGAAGGAAGGAGGTGTTTGCATAATTGAACAACTGAACATGATTCACCCAACATGAGTCATCCCAAATTTTGAGATCAGTACGTCCCAGAGGGACGGAATCTTTGTAGAAATGTTGTTTTCGGCGAATAAGCGTGCCGTAGGTACGCTATCTAAAAAACCGCAGATAGCGTACCTACGGCACGCCAACCGCATTTTCAGCTGTTTTCTACCAAGATTCAGTCCCTAGCGGGACTTTTAAAAAATTCTGGACGACGCATGTTGGGTGGCTCAGGTTAGGTAAAGCGATACGATTTCTACCGCGAAAAAACGGAAAACCTCTCCGGGAAAGGTCAATCTTTATCGGAATTGACTTCTTAGCACAAATACGGGCAGATTTTGGGTCGGATTCTTCACCAAACAAATTTGCACCGCACATGAAACGACTACTTTCTATTTTACTAGCCCTAGCCTTGGCGACCTCGGGCCTCCTCTCCCCCACCCTTACATCAGCCCAAAGCCTCTTCACCAAAATCAACGACCCTTCCAACCCCTTGGCCAGTTTCAGCAACACATCGGCCAACTACAAAGGCTGCGCATGGATTGACCTCGACCACGACAACTGGCCCGACGCGTTCATGAGCCAAAAATTCTTGTTTCGCAACCTCCGAAACGGCAATTTTGAGCAACTCCCCGATGTCAATGGCGTAACACTCGGCCAAGCAGCAGCAGGCTCCAGTTGGGGCGACTTGGACAATGACGGCGATCTTGACTGCATTTCGGCCAGCACCGTTTCAGGGCTTCATTTCAACTTGGGTAACAACACTTTTGAACTAAAAAACGCGCTATTGCCTGAGTTCACGAACTATCGAGCCTGGGACTGTTCCTTGGCTGACGCTGACAACAATGGCCGCCTTGACCTCTTTTTTGCCCACGCCGATGGCTTCCCGCCCGGCAGTGTTCAGCAACCATGCAAGTTTTATCTGCAAGGCACCGACGGCTCGTTTTCGCTCGTGACGGGTTATGAATTTGCAAGCGAGTTTCGCCCTTATACGATTCCCGTTTGGACGGATTACGACCTTGACGGTGATGTGGATTTGTTTATAGGTTCCGGGCCCGGCGGGACAGCAGGGCCTGATTTTTGTTACCGCAATCTGTTGAAAGAAACGGGTAATTTCTCCCTCCAACGACTCAGTGCCCCCCCCTTCGATTTGCTCGAGGATGGCCAGGTGTACAATGCCATTGACTTTGACAACGATGGCGACCTGGATCTATGCCTGACCAATTACGCCGGGGCAAAAACACGCTTTTACGTCAATAATCAAGGCACTTATACTGCGACCAATACAACCTTCACTACGCAAGACCTATTACTTGCCAATGCCTGGGGCGATCTGGACAACGACGGCGATTTGGACGTCCTGATTACACGCGACGGTACGACCGACATTGATTTTTACCGCAACCTGGGCGGTTCATTTGCCCAGGCAAAAATTGCCGGGCAAGTCCCCGACAACACCAATGCCTGTGGCCTTGCGCTGGCCGATTACGACAACGATGGCGACCTTGATTTTATGGTGAATGGCGCCACTACGGGCCGGTCGCTTTTCCGCAACGATATCCTTGCCTCTGGCCGTCATTGGGCGCAATTCAGTTTGCAGGGCGGGCCCAGCAACCGCTCCGCCATTGGGGCGCTGCTGCGCTTGAAAGCCAATATTGGCGGACAAGCCAAGTGGCAAATCCGCGAAATATCGGCCCACAATTCCTTCCAAAGCCAGCACAATCTCAGGCAACATTTTGGCCTCAACGACGCGACAATCATTGACTCACTCATAGTGCGCTGGCCTTCCGGAACAGTACAAACCTTTGAAAGCCTTGCTCCTGACCTTTTTTATAAAATCATAGAAGGCCAACCGATCAGCCCCGTTGTCGGCACGGCACCAGCAGGGCAAACGATAGATTTGAACATTGCGCCCAACCCTGTAACCCGGGAGTTCAGCATTGCATCAGAGTTCAAAATACTGAGCGTGGAGATGTTTGACAGCACAGGGAAAATCCTGCCGCTCAAAATCAGCCCCCAGGAAAAAGGGATGCAGGTTTGGTTGTTAGGAAACCCGGCTGCTGGGGTTTATTTTGTGCGGGTTGGGTTTGAAGGTGGGAAGGTTGGGATGGGGCAGGTGGTGGTTTTTTAGTGATTGGAGGGCTGGTGATTGGTGGATTGGTGATTCTATTGACCAATCCGCCAATAAACCTATCACAATCTATGAAAACAGCAAGGGCATCCGTCGTAATGATGGATGCCCTTGTTTGTATTATTTATTCAATCCTTTTTACAACAGAAGTGACCTTCGAGACCGGCACATTTGCCGAGGTTTCCGGACTTCCCGTATAGTTTCAATCCTTGTTTTGGTGGACGTATTTTGAAAAAGGTTTAGTATGAGGGATTTAGAGGAGGCTACAACGAATCCCCAAACTTCCGGTTGGCTGTTTCAATCCTTCTTATAGTGGAATTGGCTTTTGAAGTTTAGCCCCGGCGCGTGGATGCGTCGGGCTTTTTTATGTTTCAATCCTTCTTATAGTGGAATTGGCTTTTGAAGACAGCAGCACACGCGGCGGCAAAGAACCTTACAGAGTTTCAATCCTTCTTATAGTGGAATTGGCTTTTGAAGTACGCTGGATTTTTTCAGCCTTGCA
>JANMME010000468.1:0-1731 GCA_031373015.1 Saprospiraceae bacterium | reverse complement strand
CGCCATCAGCACGAGTGCAGGCACGAGGTGTTGGCCCCAAAAGCATGGCTCAAAAAAATGGGTGCGCGAAATGGGTACAGCCTGCTTGGGGGCACGCTGTTTTGTAAGGGTTTGGGAAGGTGTTTTTTTTGTAGCCATGATTTTCTTCAATGGTGTCTTACTAAGGGGCAGCATGGCCTAATCAGATTTTTAAACGTTCTTTTTTCAACCCACGACTTCAGTCGTCGGGAAAGTGCGGTCGAAACTTACCTAAACCGATTTATCGGTTTTTACACTCTATTCAAGCCTTGAAAACCGATAAATCGGTTATGTGAATAGATTGCCATTTTCCCACGACTGAAGTCGTGGGTTGAAAAAAGAACGTTTAATTTTATTAACATCAAAAGACCATGCTACCGTTGAGTGGGCAAAAGTATTTTTTTCAACGCTGAAAAAACATCGGAGTAGTCAAACACCTCAAAATTTCGCCAAAAATCCAAGGTCTGGTTTAGTTGGGCTACGGACGACACCCCGAGCAAGATGCCGCTCAACCCTGGATGCACCCCGGCAAAGATCAACCCAATATGGTTCATCGTTTTTACCGGGGGGCGCACAAAAGCCGTGTTCCAATCGGGGAGCAGGGCGCTGATCTTTTGGAGCAATGGGGCGACTTTTTCTGGCTGCCCACCCCGCGCCAAAAACGTGCTGTCGGTAGGGTAGGGAGCTTCCAGTTTTATGCCGCCAGCGTTTATGCCATAGGCGTAAATATGGTGATTGGATAATTGGGGGTCTGGTTTATTCTCAGGGTCGGAACTTCCCGAAAGTTTAAAACTTTCGGGAAGTTTGGGGCCCTCGAAAATTTCAAACCGTTTAATATCTGACTGCAAAATATTGTGTTTCAATTGGATGTCAAATGAAAGGCCCAAGTCGGCATTTGCTGCTGCATAGATTTCCGGGTGGGCAATACCTGAAAGTCCGGGCCTAATGCCATGTTCTGATTGCAGCCTATCCAAAGCTTCCAGGGAGGCATGGATTTCCTCAACTTGGTCGCGGTTGTCCCAATGGAACATGACGCAATGAAGGTTAGGGCCGAAAACGCGCAGGTATTCCTCGGCCATCATCTGCACGAAAGAAGGGGCTAGGTTTACTTCCGGCGTACGAAGGTTGTCGAGGCTGCCGATCTTCATCGTAATGTCGAGGTCTTTGAGGCCGTGGGCAAGCGTGTATTCCTGCAAGATTTTTTCCGCTGCGCGGAAATCGGCGAGATTGCGGTTGATGGGGTAATTGGTAGCGCAATCTATGTGCCGGTAGCCCCCAAGAAGCCAGGCATCAAGGAGTTGGAAGGCCTCGTTTCGGGAAACCGTCCAGCCCCATTGAGCGGTGCCGAGTATCAGCGTTTTGTTGTGAAAAGCCATATTTAGGCACAAATGTCTAATTTGTAGTCGGCTTTCCTGGAGATTCTGTAATTATGCCTAAAATACTACACCATGATCACCTTTAGAATTGCCGACGAAGCCGATACTCATATTGTTTCTGAACTGTTATCTGCCCTTTTCGAAGAGGTTGGCCACACGCCAACGGCTTCCGAAATTGCGGAAATATTCCTGCAAATTGATTCCGACGATTTTCATTCCACCCTGCTGGCGCTGGATGACGATGATGACGTGGTAGGCATTTTGACCATCGCAGAATCGCTGGCATTATACGCCGGTGGCCGCATCGGGGTCGTCAACGAACTGTATGTAGTGCCCA
>JANMME010000459.1:0-3810 GCA_031373015.1 Saprospiraceae bacterium | reverse complement strand
CAAAATCCGTGTCATCCGTGGCCCATCCCCTCTTAATGCTTCCGAAACTGCTCCACCATCACTTCCTGCCCCACTGTAAGCCGAAGCATGTATGCGCCCTCCGGAAGTTCGGCAATGCGAATGGGCTGTTCCTTTGTTTCTGCCAGCATTTCCCCGGAAAGCAGGAGACGACCGTTCATGTCAAATACTTGCCAGTGGCCGTCTTCTTTCATGGGCTTTTCCAGAAGAATATTTAAAGTTTCGTTGGCCGGCAAAGGGGCCAGCAGCATCAAATGGGCTTTGCCAAAAGTAGCCGTGACCACGGGGCTGTAGCTGAATTTTCCGTCAAAATCCACCTGTTTGAGGCGGTAATAGTTCTTGCCTGGCAGTGGGCGATCATCCGTAAAAGTATATTCCTGCGGCTCGTAGGAAGTGCCCGCGCCGCGTACCTGGCCGATTTCGGTGAAGTCGCGGCCATTGGGGGAGCGTTGGATAGAGAAGTGGGAGTTGTTGATTTCGGTAGCGGTGGAGAAAAAGAGCGAGGTGCTTTTATTGTTTCCAATTCCATAAAAAGAAACTAACTCAATTGGAAGTGTCACCCCAGAAATACTAAAACCATCTAAGCCAAGGCCGTCATCAGAGCCTGTATCATTGATGTCAGCCCAGCGTATCATAATTTCCTGGCCAGCAGGTACGTTGACGGTGATAGTGGCAGAAACGGAGACCTGATTTGCTGGAAGATTACCATCAAGTGCTGTATTCATTCCAGATGTAACAGGAGCAGTGAAATCTAAGGTACTAGCAGCAGTCCATGAACCCGTTGTAACACTAGTAACTGTAGTGCCTATTTGGTATGAGCAGGCCAAAGTATTAGCACTTCCATCCCCTCTTCTCCATTGTTCCCCTGTAAAGTTTATGCTTATAGTAGATAAAGTTTGACTGGTATTATTCTTTAATCGGATGCCAACTATGGGTACAGCCGATCCAGATGCAAGCGAACCTAAAGCACGATCAGAGGCACTGGTAGCTCCGAAACTGTACATCGCTCCCGTGTTTGAGGATCCAGTTCCAGCATTATAAGTAGTGCGATTTGAATACCAACCGACTATTGTAACATTGTCGGTCCAAGCAATACCGGAACCGCTATTCGCAAGTCCATCGAAATCTTGAGAGTAGGAAAAACTCCCATTGTCAATCGAAATTTGTGCTACAAGCGAAAAATGCAGAACCAATAACAAAAGACATATAACTATGCTTTTCATTTTAGCAAGAAATGTGAATGTGAAAATATATTTACCGACCTACACGCTGGCGAGAAGACTTACCCGCTGGCGCGAGGTTTCAACCTCGTGACCTATATTCTAGGGGGCTTCGCCCCCAGCACCTACTTCGCCCCCAAAACCTCCCCACTTACCTCCCCAAACCCAACCCGCCCCTCATGCTCTCCCGCCCAGCCCCGCATCGTCACCACATCCCCGTCCTGCAAAAAAGCCCGGGTACTTCCATCGTTGAGCTTGATCGGGTTCCTGCCACCCAGGGTAATTTCCAGCATTGAGCCCAAACTATCCTGACTCGGCCCGCTGATAGTGCCGCTTGCCATAAGGTCACCCACCTGCACGTTACAGCCATTTACGGTGTGGTGCGCGAGCTGTTGCGCCATTGACCAGTAAAGATACTTCGTATTGGATTTGCTCACCTGCGTGTGAACATTATTTTTTGATGAAGTCACCGTGACCGCAAGCTCAATTTCAATGTTTTTTGCGCCTCTGGTTTTCAAATAATCCAGCGGAGCAGGCGTTTGCTTCGGGCCTTTTACCCGATAAGGCTTGAGTGCTTCTAGCGGCACAATCCAGGGAGAAATGCTGGAGCCAAAGTTTTTTCCCAAAAACGGCCCGAGCGGCACATATTCCCAGCGCTGTATGTCGCGCGCGCTCCAGTCGTTGAACAAAACCAGCCCAAAAATGTATTCCTCTGCATTGTCCACCGTGATCGGCTCGCCCAGGGTGCTTTCCTTGCCAATGACAAAGGCCACTTCCAGTTCAAAATCCATTTGCCGGGAAGGCGCATAAATGGGTGTTTCAGGTTCGCCGCCAGGCACCAGTATCTGGCCGCTGGGTCGCCGAATCGGCGTGCCGCTTACCACAATGGACGAGGCCCGGCCGTGATACCCAATGGGCATCCAGCGCCAATTGGGAAGGAGCGGGTTGTCGGGGCGGAACATTTTGCCTACATTGGTGGCGTGTTCGATACTGCTGTAAAAATCAGTGTAGTTCGGCACCCGGATCGGCATCAACATCGTGGCCGAATCGCGGTCCGTGAGGATATGAAGGGCATTTTCAGGTGTCTGAGGCAATTCGAGCCAATGGCGGACTTTGCGCCTAACGCCGTTGGTGACAGGTTTGCCGAGCGCAATAAAATCGTTTAGCGTGGCCTGCCCGAATATTTTTTTAAAAAAACGTCGCCTGCCAAAAAGCCCCGACTCCGCAGCGGCCTCTAAATCAATGATATGGCTACCTATGGCCATTCCAGCTCGGGGACGATGATCGCCGGTGTGGAAAATACCGAAAGGCAGGTTTTGGAGGGAGAAGTCGGTGTCGGGGGAGATGTGGAGCCAGGACATTGGAGTGGTGGTGATTGGTGGATTTGGGGATTTGGGGATGGGCAAAGTTCGGCAATTTGGCGGAAGTGGCTTAAAATTGCGCCTTGAAATATGAAAATCGATTTTTTAGAAACAATAAAAACCCCTTTTTTCGGTCCGGAGGGGGCAACCGTGCGCAAACGTTCGTTCCGCAGGGTTATGCTGAATGCCATAGCTTACCCTTTTAGCACAGGTATCGTGATCTATGCGGGCCTGATGACTTTTTCGATGGTATTGACCAATATTACAGGTTTTTTGCCACAGATTGCCAAGGATTTGTACGAAGGGCAACTGAATACGGCAGGCTCCATTTTCTTGTGGTTGTTCGCGTTTTTCATGGGCGGTTTTTTCGCGGGCTGGTGCTCGGAGCGGGAAAAACTGCTCAAAACCCGCTATCTGCATTTGATTCCCTTGCTGACAGTAGTGCTGTTTTATGCAGCAATCGCCATTTCAGGCCAAAAAACGGAAAACCTTCATCCGGTGGCCTTTCCCTCCATGATCCTGTTCACCATCGGTGTGCTCAATGCAATGGTGAGCCTCACCACTTCTTCACTCATAAAAGCCAGCCAAATGACGGGCATGGTAGTCGAGTTGGGTGTTGATGTGGCCGAACTCTTTCATTCTGAAGGGGAAAAACATCGGCTCATCCGCCGGGAAGCCTGGCTCCGCATCGTGGTGATGTGCAGTTTCATCGGCGGGGCCATGATGAGCGTTGCGTTTTTTCCAATCATCGGCACGAAGGTGTTTTACATCCCCTCCGGTATTGTGGCAGGAGTGATGCTGCACGACCTGTTGCGGTATTGATAGGTACATGCAATAAGTAGTTTTATATGGAAAGTTCATCAAGCAATGATTGGCGCAAACTAACTGCCGTCGTTTACCGCAAACCCCGGGATTCAAAAATTTTTGGGTCTGTTGAGTTCGATGTAACGGATGTGGAGGCGTTTGTGAGCGAGCAGCGGCAAAATGGGCTAAAAATCACCCTGACGCATATTTTCTTGTTGGCCTTCGCCCGAGGTTTAAAGGAAGAGGCGCCCGAAATAAATTGTTATGTTCGCCGAGGCCAGGTCATACAGCGTAAAAGTGTTGACGTCTCACTGACCGTGCTGATCAAAGGTGGGCAATTGAGCTCGGTCAAAATTGTCGGGGCTGAATATCTGACCCTACAGGAATTGAGCACTCAGTTGCAAAAC
>JANMME010000451.1:0-6926 GCA_031373015.1 Saprospiraceae bacterium | reverse complement strand
TCTCATCCGTGTCATCCGTGGCCCATCAACCCCACAGCCCCTCAAACCCCGCTTAATACAATACTGAATTCTAGCCATTAACCCATGTATCCCAACGGCAATACCCAGCGCTACCAAAAGCAAATACTCCTGAATGAGATAGGCGAGGAAGGGCAGCTAAGGCTTTCCCAGGCCAGCGTATTGGTGGTCGGCGCTGGCGGTTTGGGTTGCCCGGCATTGCAGTATTTGGCAGCAGCCGGAATCGGTCGGATCGGGATTGTGGATTTTGACGTGGTGGAACTTTCAAATTTGCACCGTCAAATCTTGTACACGCCGGAGGATGTGGGTGCTTTGAAGGTGGAAGTCGCGGCAAAACGGATAAAAGCACTCAACCCAGACGTTCAAGTGGAGGTTTTTAACGAAAAAATAGAAACGAAAAATGCGCTTTCGATCATTGCCGGGTTTGATGTAGTGATTGACGGCTCGGATAATTTCCCCACGCGGTATTTGGTCAATGATGCCTGTGTGCTGTTGGACAAGCCGCTGGTGTACGGTTCCGTGTTTCGTTTTGAAGGTCAGGTAAGCGTTTTCAATGTGTTGGACAATGGGGTGAAAACCAATTACCGCGACCTGTTCCCCAATCCGCCCCATCCTTCCGAGGTGACCGATTGCAACGAGGCAGGCGTTTTGGGCGTTCTCCCGGGTATCATCGGTACCATGCAGGCGAATGAGGTCATCAAGATCATCACCGGGGCGGGCAAAACGCTGGCAAATCGCATGTTTTGCTATAATGCCTTGAATAATTCCGTGTACGAATTGGAAATTGTGCCCCGATCCGAAGCACAGAATCAAATGCCAAAGACACCCGAGGCATTCGACAAAATGGATTATGCATGGTTTTGCAATATGAATACCCCTGATTTTACGGACATTGACGGTCCGACATTTGATCAATTGCGGCAAACCCAAAAACCGCAAATCATAGACGTCCGCAACCTGAACGAATGGCCCAAGGTCACGGAGTTTGAGCACCTTCGCATTCCGCTTGCTGAACTGGAGCAAAATCTGGATAAAATTGACCCAAAACGCCCCGTCATCATTTTTTGTCAAACAGGGGTGCGAAGCATTACGGCGGCAAACCTCATTCTGGAAAAGTTATCCGCCCGTTCCGTTTACCATTTAAAAGGAGGGATATTACCATGGAAAAGCAAACAGTAAATACCGAAGAAAACCCCTTGCACAAACGCAAAAAGGTCTTTGTAGAAGGCCCGATCAGTGCGGCATTTGTGGGCGAATCCATCGCGAAACACAGCACGATGATGAACATCGGGGCGCACAGTATTTTTCTGGGGCAGGTACGCAATGATGTTATTGAAAGTCAGGAAGTTGTGGCCATTGACTATTCGGCGTACATGGAAATGGCCGAGGAGAAGTTTCACGAGATTCGGGAGGATACTTTTGCCAAATACCCCTTGACTTGCATGCACATTTACCACAGTCTCGGAAAGGTGAATGCCGGTGAAATTTGCCTCTTCGTTTTCACTTCGGCCATCCACCGCCGGGAGGCCATTGATGCCTGCAATGAGGTGGTAGAACGCATCAAACAGGAAGTGCCGGTGTGGGGTAAAGAAGTTTTTGATAACGACCAGTACCACTGGAAAGAAACAAATAGCCGTCATGGTAAACATCACCAATAAGGTCAAAACCCATCGTACCGCCATTGCCAGCGCGGTGGTGCGCGTGAGCAAACAAGAAACGATTGACGCCATCCGAAATAAGACCGTGCCCAAGGGCGATGTGCTGGAAGCGAGCCGGGTAGCCGGTTTATTTGGCATCAAACGCACCAGCGATATGATCCCGGATTGCCATCCTTTGCCGGTGGAATACGCGGCTATCACACACGTTATCAATGGTTTGGACATCGAAATCCTCGTCGAAGTGCAGACCATTTACCGCACGGGGGTCGAGGTGGAAGCCATGCACGGTGCCTCGGTGGTGGCCCTGACGATTTATGATATGTTGAAGCCCATTGACAAGGGAATCGAGATTCTGAACATCAAATTGGCATCAAAAAAAGGCGGCAAATCGCAGTATAAAGACCAACTCAGTCGCCCGGTAAAAGCCGCGATCATCGTTTGTTCCGACAGCATTTCAGCGGGTAAAAAAGAAGACCGGGCGGGTAAAACAATTCAGGAGAAATTGCAGCCCTATCAGGTCGAACTGGCGGATTTTTCCATTGTTCCGGACGAAATCCCTGCCATCCAAGAAAAAGTACAGGCGCTGTATGACGCTGGATTTGACCTGATTATCCTGACCGGAGGCACCGGTTTGTCGCCCAGAGACGTGACCCCGGAAGCCATCCGCCCGATGCTGGACCGCGAAATACCGGGCATTGCAGAAGCCGCGCGGAGCTACGGGCAGGAACACATGCCTTATTCCATGCTTTCCCGGAGTCTGGGAGGTTTGAAGGGGGATACTCTGATCCTGGCGCTGCCGGGCTCTACGAGGGGTGCGCAGGAAAGCATGGATGCTTTGTTCCCGTATCTGTTGCACTTATTTAGGGTGATGGAGTTTGCGGGGCATGATTAGGTTTATTAAACACGATAGGCACATAGGGCACATAGAATATTACGCGTCTATGTGCCTATTGTGTTTAAAAGCCCTAAAAATGCACCAACCTCGTAGCATAGCTCACCGGTTTAATCGCCTCTTTATCCCCGTTTTTGTGCGGCATAAACTGCCAGGGTGTCACCTGGTGGCTCCAGTCAAATTCTCCTTTTTCCAGATATTTGCGGCGGTATTCCACGGGCGTGCAGGAGCGGTATTTTTTGAACAGCCTATTGAAATTAGCGAGGTTGTTAAAACCTGATTTGCCTGCAATTTGGTTGACCGTTTCGTCCGTGTCGAGCAGCAGTTTGCAGGTGTGGCCCACGCGGATATCTATCAAAAAATCGGTGAAGCTTCGAAAAGTGAGTTTTTGAAAAAAATGGCTGAAGGCCGAGTCGCTCATATTCACCAGTGTCGCTACATCCCCGATTTTTAGGTCTGGATTGTCAAAATGCTTTAGAATGTATCCGTAAGCGATCTGTATTCGATTGCTGTCAGACCGGATCGCTTGCGGTGAGAAGCCTTCGGTTGCCAAAGCCGTAGCATCGCTGGATTGCGAAAGCAGGTCGAGCAATTGCAAGAACTCAATGATGTTGGCGAAGCCCTTGTCTTCCGTGAGACCAACCATGAGCCGCATCGCCTGCTCAAAGGTTTTTCCGTGAAATTTGATGCCCCGGCTCGAATCCCTCATAAGTTGCCGGATTTTGATAAACCGTTCTTTTTGAAAGAGTTGTCCGTTGAACAATTCCATGGCAAACTGTATCGTGATGACACGATAGGGTTGCCCGCTTTGTTGGAGTTGGGCATCACCGTCCCATTTGTGATAGAGGTAAGGGCCCAACAGCACCAGGTCGAAGTCGGTGTACCGTTCCGTGGAATCGCCCACGATGCGGGTGCCCGACATGCCCGCAATCAGGTTGAGCTCGTATTCCGGGTGGTTGTGGATCGGATAATCGAACCCGTTGCAAACGGAGTCTAATACTACAAAAACATCCGGGGCTTTGAGGGGCGTTATTTCGCGGTATATGTTCATCGAAACTGTGGTGTATAAGCGTATAGTTTTAGGCACATGCGGTCTATGTATATGCTTGTGGACATATTCTAACTTTGAAAAAACCTCTCTCCCGAGCGTCCGTGCCAACGAATTCCCCACGTTCAATGTTTAAAAGCCAAGTTTGGCCTTGCCACCATCAGCGGCAAGGCCAAACAGCCCAATTCCTATCCTACCGGCGCAGCCTCCGGCGTTGCTACCATATACAAAAACGCCCCCATCAACCCAAGCGCAACCACCCAGTACAGGGCATTGATGATCAGGTTGGTCCAAGTATTGCGTTGAAACAAACCATTGGAGATCAGCACCAAAGCAGCGGGCAGGCCCATGGAAACTCCGCCATGAAAAAAGCCATGTACAAACTGGCTCATCCCCGGCTGTGTATGGCTCGAATATTCATTCATGCGCCATGCAAGGAATATCGCGATGATGGTTGCGACGCCCATGGACACCGCCATGTTGCCCTGCCTGACGGTTTCTTCCGTTAATCCGAGAGACTTCATCCAGGCGCCCCTGAAAACTTTCGGGTGATACCAAATAAATCCGAGAATCATGGGGATCAAACCTGCGAGCACAATTGCTAGATACGAGTTCATAAAAAGTTGGTTAAGTGAAAAAATGAAAGACAAGGGTTTGGAAGTTGGTTGCAAATCAAATACTATTTTTTATAACGGGCCAAATAAAAACATTGTGTTTTTTCAGTTTCGCCGTCATTATTGTCATGCTATAAGTCTCCTCCTTCCCTTTTCAGCCTCTTGTTTGTCATCTCCGATTTGTCCAAAATTAGCAAAACCGCGCTGTTCAAACCTCCTGGTATAAACCATCGGCTTTTGTCTGAGTCAACCCCACTCACCTTCAACCGATATATGTTTATGCCAAAATCAATCATTCTTCCCCTCTGCTTCTTTTTCCTGCAAACCGCCGCTGCCCAATCCTGGTACACCACCGGCCAAAAGGCCGATCTGATGGTATCGGGCGTTGATTTCAACAACACGGGCGGCTATTTCAATCACCCCAACGGAATTGCCACGGATGGCACGCACTTTCTGGTTTGCGACCGTTTCAACAACCGAATTCTGGTCTGGAATTCACAGTCGGCGAGTTGGGATGCCGCACCCGATTTTGTGCTCGGTCAGCCCAATTTCACTTCCAACGATCCCGGAACAGGCAAAAACCAACTCAACTGGGTTGGAAATGCATCCCTAGCGGCTAACGGAAAACTCGCCGTGGCCGACACCGAAAACGACCGTATTTTGCTCTGGAATAGTTTCCCCAGCACCAACGGCCAGCCTGCCGATGTGTCCTTGTTCTTGCCCGCTTTTTCCAATCCCAATACCGGGCAGTTCTACGCCTGGCCTTGGGGCGTTTGGACGGACGGCAACCGCGTGGCTGCCGTGGCAACCCAAGGTGGCGCCCTATTGTTTTGGAATAGTTTCCCGACCGCCGATGACACAAAACCTGACTATGTTATCAAATTGCAGCAGTTTGGTACGCCTCGAAACATCTCGACCGATGGCAGCAGCTACTTTTTTGTCGGCGATCACAACGCCAAAGTGAACAACGGCCCCGGCACTTTTTTCTGGAATACTTACCCAAGCACTGCCAATCAGCCTTATGATTTTTACCGCGATGAATGGATAAAAGGCGAGAAACTGCCTGATGGGAAACTGGTGGCTGGAGGTCTGCAATCCTTCTATATTTGGAATACGATGCCGACAGATGGGGCACAAAACCCTGATCTGGTGCTACAGCCCAGCATGTACAAAAACGGCGATGGGGTGGATGTGGCGTTCGCTGGAAACCGTTTGTACGTAAACAATTACAACGGGAATGACGTGCTGGTTTACAACAGTTTACCAAGCAATTCGAGCCAATTGCCCGACTTTGCGCTCGGCTCGCCCAGTATCAGCGCACAAACCCTCGACTCGATTTTCTACGTTCAAAACCCCGTGCCAGTCACCGACGGAACACGCCTGATCGTCACCTCAGATTTTGATCGCGCCATTTATATCTGGGATCAATTCCCGGATCATTCGGGGCAGCCTTACGACCACCGCATTCAAGCCCCGCCCAACGTTCATCTTTGGGCCACGACTTTGCACAACAACATTTTCGCGGTAGGCGCTCGCAATGCCTTGTCTGTTTGGAAGGATGCGTCGCAAATCTCCACCACTCCGAGCTACATTCTTGCAAACCAGATCGGCACGGCCTTACTCGACGACATTCGAGGCATCGCCATGGACGACCAGTTTTTTTACCTCGCCACCAAAAGCGGCAAACTATATGTGTGGCAAGGAATCCCGACGAACAACAGCCAGAACCCCGTGCTCACCCTGACAAGCAGCAGTGCGCAATTCGGCTATTTGTACTCCGATGGCGAATACCTCTGCGCAGCGCGGCCCGAGCCTCCCACAGGTGTGGACATCTATCGTGTAGCCGACCTTGCTGCGGGAATAAGTACGCCCTTTAAGGTTATCAATTCCGGTCAGGTTCGGATCAACCAGGCTTCTCAGGCCGCCACTTTTAATGGCTCATTGGCGATCACCAGCCGTGGCGACCACCGGGTGATCCTTTGGGAAGAGCCTGCAGACTGGGGCAAGCCTGATAAGGTGATCGCTTTGGGGCAGCCAAATACCAATAGTTATGATGCTGGTATTGGTTTGGATCGGCTTTTTATGCCCACGACTTTATTGCCGCGCAACCACGAGCTTTGGGTAGGAGAGTTTAAGTTTTCGAGCCGTATTTTGAAGTATTCTTTTGGTACTACAGCTGCTCCAGAAACGGAAAGCGAGGATTTAGTGGCAAGGATATTCCCCAATCCGATGGGGGAATATTTCAGGCTTGAAATGGAAGTGCCTGTGACGGAGGATTACAGAATTGAATTGCTGGATGTGCGCGGGAGACTGTTGAGCACCTTATTTACGGGGAAATTGATGGCAGGGGAAAAATTTAGCAGAACGTATTCCGGGCATGAGTTGCCAGTCCCGGCTGGGGTTTATTTTATCAGGATCAGTCTGCCGGGCAGACGCGGAATATTAAAGTTACTTCGGTAGCTGAGCCTTTTTTTCTCTGATTTAAGCACCTTCCCTCCCAACCTTAATGCAACAAAACAACGTCTAAAGGCAAAACATTTTTTATGAAACAAGTTTTCTTCTTCATCACCTTATCGGTCCTGCACCTTGCTTCCTGTAAAGAGCAGGAACAAGTGCCTGTTAAAATTTCGGGATGCATCGAAGATAAGATCGACGCATTTAAACAAGTACAATGGGCACACTCCATTGTAAAAATT
>JANMME010000641.1:0-7705 GCA_031373015.1 Saprospiraceae bacterium | reverse complement strand
CCAAAAGCCATTGCAGCAAGCCCGCGACAAGATGGACGCGGCCTTTGAGTTTGCCACCAAAATCGGGATTGGTTATTACTGTTTTCACGATTTTGACCTGGTACAGGAAGCTGAAACCCTGCGCGAGAGCGAACGGCGGCTTTCAAAAATTACCGATTACGCCTTGGAAAAACAAAAGGCCACCGGTCTGAAAGTGCTCTGGGGAACGGCCAATTTGTTCAGTCACCCACGCTACATGAATGGCGCGGCCACCAATCCTGATTTTCAAGTGGTGGCTTGGGCCGCCGCGCAAGTGAAAAACGCGCTGGATGCTACCATTAAACTTGGTGGCGAAAACTATGTGTTCTGGGGGGGGCGCGAAGGTTACATGAGCCTGCTGAACACGAATATGAAACGCGAACTCGACCACCTTGCCCGGTTCCTCCATATCGCGAAAGACTATGCGCGGAAGGCAGGGTTCAAGGGTACGTTTTTTATTGAGCCTAAGCCGATGGAGCCGATGAAACATCAGTACGATTTCGACGCGGCTACCTGCATTGGCTTTTTGCGGGAATACGGTTTGGAAAAGGATTTCAAACTCAATGTCGAGGTGAACCACGCTACGCTGGCGCTGCACACATTCCAACACGAACTTCAGGTAGCAGCCAATGCGGGGATGCTCGGCTCGATAGATGCGAACAGGGGCGATTATCAAAATGGCTGGGACACGGATCAATTTCCCGTCAATGTCTACGAACTCACCGAGGCTATGCTGGTCATCCTCCAAGCTGGCGGATTAGCAGGAGGCGGCATCAATTTTGACGCGAAAACCCGCCGCAACTCGACCGATTTGGCCGATATTTTCTATGCCCATATTGGTGGAATGGACGCGTTCGCACGGGCACTCCTGGCCGCGCACGAGATTTTGGAAAACTCTGAATATCGCAAGTTGCTCACAGATCGCTACGCCTCTTTTGATACCGAAGAGGGTCGCGCTTTTGCATCAGGAAAATTGAAAATCAAGGATTTGCGCGGTATTGCGCTCCGTGACGGCGAGCCTAAACAACGAAGCGGAAGGCAGGAGTTGTTTGAGAATTTGTTGAGCCGGTACGTTTAAACACACAGGATTCAATCTGGCAATTTACCTCCGGAAATATTCTTGGGCACCATCGTTTCTAACAAGCCTGTCATAGATGAACGCCAGATAAAGCGGAGAATGCCATCGGTGGGTTCTCGGCGGTAGTAAATGTTGCCGACTTTGAAGGGCTGGTTCGTGGAACCGCGTTCGTTTTTTCCCCGTAGAACGATGTTGGCTACCACAGAGACCAACTTTCTTTTACTGCCATCTTTTTCGCGCAAAACGCTTATTTTCAAGTCATTGTAAGTCGCTTCTACAGTGCCTTTCGCCAAACCGTTTCGTACTTGCACATGCAGGGCCATTTTTTCGGCATTACCTGATTCCACGCAAAATTTATTTTGTTCTTCCACAAGCCGATTTAAGAACGTCATATCTATTCGGCCTAAATTGGCAGAATAATCGCACTGAAATGTAGGGCTCAGCAAGGGTAGTTGGAGCGAAAAATCGAGCAATCCAGCGCCCATCAATTCGGCCCGCGCATCAATCCGGGCTGGGGTAGCGTTGGTCATTTTGAGGGTGTCATTGGTGATGTTCAATATGACCGCATTGACTTTTTCGAATTCTATTTGCCCTTCTTGTTCGCCATGGAATTCTGTGTACAGGATATTTGAATTGCGCAACAAAATGGTGTCAATATTCAGATAGGGTTTGATAGATCGAAACAATTCATGCGGCATACGTTTGAACCGGCTCAGCGGCAGGTTTTTATTTTGGTACACATCTATTCGGGCACTTTCTATGATCACCGATTCCATACTCAATTCTTCTTTGTGCAGCGCCCTGAACAGATCGAACCGGTTGATCAGGATTTCTTGGATTCTGATCTTGAGCCTCGGTGTTCGGAGTTTTAATCGTTGCATGAATGCTGCATCTGTTGTTTTGGGAAGGATGGTAACCACGTCTAGTTTTGCGAATCCTTTTTGTCCATTCAAGCTTGCAGTATTGATGCGATAGCCATATAAATCCCCCGTTGGGTACAATTCGTAGTTGTGTAGACTGAGCGAAAGACGCTCGGCGAATAATGCTTGGCCGGTTTCTGAAGTGTCGTTGGCTACAATATTGATGTTTCTCAGCACGAGCCTAATACTGTCGGCTTGCTGGTAGCTGGTCTTATTGAGCAGGAAAGTGCGCAAAGACATTTTCCCATTGGAAATCGTCACAGACCCTATGTGGATGCTTTTGCCAAAAGGGGCAATCAGCAACGGAAGGCGATCGAACACCCCCTTTGCCAGCGAATCACTATTCTGGGGGTGGGGCAGCACTGTGTCTCGCGCGGACAACAGGTTTATTTGAGGATCGCGAACTAAAATATTATCAAGGGAGATGCCCTTCGTTCGCCAGTATTGTAGCAAACTGAAGTTTTTAACCTGCAGTCGGCGTATTTGAAGCGCGATATTCAGATGGGTTTCGTCGGGTTTTGCTAGGCGTATTGAATCCCAACGAATAGAATCTGTAGCCAACTGTATTCCGTCAACTACCGCCGATCCAGTGAAAATATTGACATGGAGGCGGTCAATTTGCAACGCATACATTCCATGGCTGGATTGGGCCGTTATCTCCACCAATTTTTCTTTCAAAAGTGGGTCGAGCCAAACCCTGACAAACACAATCCCTGCAATGCAAATGAGCGCAAGCACGATGGATAAAACAAGCAGCAGCCTACGTACAATAAGAGACATTGGAAAAGGATTGAAGCGAAAAAACTACAGCCCTTGCTTATGCAAGAGCTGTCAAAAACAAAGCTGAATGAAGAAAGGTTGTGGCAATTGCCTCAGGGTGCTTTGGAGGCACAAATGGCAAATTTGCCTTACAACTTCTTTAACCACTCCACGGCTGGATTCCCCTTAGGCCGCAACCCAACCGATTTCTCCCAGGCGGCTTTTGCGCCCCCCTTGTCACCTTTTGCCAGGCGGCATTTCCCGAGCCGGTTCCAGGCGACCACGATGCGCGGAAAAAGCCGGGTGTAGGTTTCGAATAAGGCGATGCCTTCGTCCCATTTTTGGGCGTCTTCGAGTCGTTCGCCCACGCCGAGCAGTTGCATATCGTTGTCAAAATCAAAGCCGGCGGCTTTCAGAATGGCATCGCTGTTTTGGGAAAAATGGGCCGCACCACCTTCTGAAATGGCTTTAAAAATCGCATTGGTCACAGGGTTGTTTCGGTAAGGTTCTTCGCCCTCTGTGGGCATTAACTGCTTTCCCCAGAGTATGCCCAACAATTGCATGGCTACATCGTCCGAAATATGATCGTTCGAGTTTGATGACACTACCACGCACAAATCCTCAGCGGGGACCATCGTCATGTTGGCATTGTACACGCCGTTGCCGCCGTTGTGCCAGATGATTTTATGACCATCAGCTTCCTGTACCACCCAGCCATATCCGTAGTGGCTCAGCCCGCGCGGGCCTTCCGCTACCTGGGGCGCGAACATTTTATCGGTCGCAGTTTTGGGCAGCACTGTACTGTTTTTCAAGGCTTTATACCACAGATGCATATCGCCCACGGTGCTGAGCACCCCACCGTTGGCGCGGAGATGCCAACCGGGACCTTCAGGCAGCCAAGGGTGATCCAAGGCTGTGCCCCAGCGTTGGCCATCGCGATAGCCAGTGGCAAGTTGTTCTTTTTGGAAGCCGGGCAAAACATAACCGGTGTGTTTCATCCCGGCTGGCAACCAGAGGTTTTCGCGGAGGAATTTTTCGTAACCCAAGCCGCTCGTTTTTTCTACTATGATGCCGAGAAGGCTATAGCCAACATTGGAGTATTCATACTGCTGGCCGGGCGGACCAAGCAGGGGCTCGGCAAATGCCAGACGGGCAAATTGCACAGCGTCCACGTTATCGTAATCATCGCCAATGGCCCCTGGGAAACCGGCCGTATGCGTGAGCAGTTGGTGGAGGGTGATACTCGCCTTATCCCCAGGAGCATCGGGGAAATATTTGGAAACAGGGTCCTCCACACTGAGTTTTCCCATGCTTTCTAGTTTCATAATGGCGGCTGCGGTGAACTGTTTGGTGATGCTGCCGACGCTGAACACGGTCTCGGCGGTTTCGGCCCGTTTGGCTTCGCGGTCGGCGAATCCGTAGCCATTTTCTAACAAAATTGCTCCGTTTTTTGCTACAATGGCTGAGCCCGACCAGCCCTTGGCTGCGGCTTCTTGAAGGCAGGCTTCTAATTTTGGGGTAATTTCTGCGGTCGAGATTTGAGCATAGAAAAGGCTCTTAGAAAAGAGCAAGGATGCTAAAAGTGTTATGGTGTTTTTCATGTCTACGAGATGTTTCGTAGCAAAGGTGGGGCGGGTTTTCCCTACGCTGATAGATTTCAAGGTTAAAAATGGTTAATGTTGCAGGTAGCCTGTATCAACGCGTTCAACACCATTTGTAGGTGATGCTTGGTCTAATTAATTAACGAAGCCACTTGAAGTCTGGGTAGGTTTCGTCATAGTTTTCCATACTGTTGGACATTATCTGTAATCGAGACCTATAAGGTTTTTGGAAACCTTATAGGTCTGGGTGCAAAATAAAAATGTCCAGTAGTATGATAGTTTTCACCATTTCACCTTTTTTCTATGCTCAACTATTTCTCGCGCAAACAATTCCTTGCCCTGACAGGAGGCAGCTTCGCGGCATTGTTCGTCGGCACCCCTGCTCGACTGCTAAGTCAAACAAACAACCCAATGCCACCCAAAAACGACCCGCTCTCCGATGATCTGGTAAAAGAATGGGTCACCAAGGCCCACAGTGATATAGTGCGGTTAAAAGAACTTTTTGTCCAAGAACCCCGATTGCTCAATGCTTCCTGGGATTGGGGTGGCGGCGACTTTGAAACTGCTTTGGAAGCTGCCGGCCACATGGGCCATCGTGAAATCGCAGCATTCTTGTTGGCCAATGGCGCACGGATGAACGTCTTTTGCGCTGCCATGCTTGGTGAACTCAAATTGGTAAAGGCAACACTCAAGGCTTTTCCCGAACTGAAAAAATCGGGCGGCCCACACGGCCTTAAACTCAAGCACCATGCCGAAAAGGGAGGGGAGCGCGCCAAGTCTGTGCTCAGATTTTTGGAAAGCATCGGGTCGGAATAAGCAAACGCCCCAATCTAGTTTTGTCGCCCACCTGTCAAAGCATGAATTATCCTGTTCGGTCTTCTCTAATAAAATTATTTTTCGAGCTCAATACCATACCGATTATGAGAAAACCGATACATCTGTTTATCCGCCGAAGTCATTTTGCCTGCCAATATGACAACCTAGGTGGAGACAAAGGCGGGTTTATCCGCCGAAGTCATTTTGCCAACCAATATGAAAACGAAGGCGGGCCTTTGGGGAAAGGCTTATGCATCCTTTTTTGTTTTGCCTTTAGCCTCTCCAATTCCCAGCTTGCAGCGCAGCTATGTCCTACCATCGTCAATTGTGCCCAAAGTACACCCACTTACTGTGATGAAAGTTCCAACGACCTGTCGCTTTGGAACTACCCGCCCTTTACTTACAGCCCGACCATTGGCGATTCCAACCTGCACGAAGCCGCCATTGACCTGACTATCAAGTCAAAAGGCTGCAACGGTGGGGGGCTCACGGCGATTACATTCCTGCTTTTCCTGGACCTCGACAACGATGGCCTGCAAGAGACGGTTTTAAAGAGCAACGCTTTGCCACCTGCCGGCAGGGTTATGGCGAACAATTCTTTCAATCCGGGATATTCGGGCGGCGATACGGTCTGGTTCGACCAACGCGCCTTGCCCGATTCTATGCTTTATCGTTTTGCGCTTGAAATCGTTTATTCTGGCGACACGACCATGGGCCGGATTCGCTTTAGCAGCGATGCCGCTCCATATAATTATTCACCTGTTATATTGCCCGAAGGACGCCACCGAATCGAGTGGCGCGTGGTGCAAGATGGGGTAGAAAGGTTTTGCGATCGAAATTTCAAGGTTAAAGACTGCAAAAAGCCTGCTCTGACCTGCAAGGCCGGGATCGCCGTGTACCTCGATGTCAGCCAAACTGCGTCGCTTTCCCTAGCGCAAGCACTCCAATCTGTATCGGACAACATTACGCCCGACACCCAATTGGTGCTAGGGATGCGCCGGGTAGGTACAGGTTTTGGCTTCCCCTTCGATGCTATGGGCCATCCTCAAGATACGGTCATGTACAATTGCCAAAACGACTTAGACCATTTTATCGAAATTTGGGCGGTTGACAAGGCGGGTAATATAGAAAATTGCACTGCCAAGGTGCTTGTGTACGATACGGCAGGATTTTGCCCTTTTGTCCCGTTCCCCTCCATCTGTGCCCGCACTTATTGGAATGAGGAGATTGTTCGCGGGGTTTCGTTCAGCACCTCTTGGACGATTCCGAATCAGCCCCCTATCATCAACCATTTGGACGTCGGCCAAAGCGGTTGTTCCGAGCTTTCAGCGCTCCCGCCAACCAGCCTTTTCTCCCTTCGTGCAGTTAAAGACACTTTCCCGCTCAATGGCGTCACAACCTACGATCTGGTGTTGATCTCTAAACACATTCTTGCCGTACAGCCATTTGATGCAGGCTGGAAAAACACGGCTGCTGATGTGAACCAGAGCAATTCGGTGACAACCTTCGACATCCTGGAATTGCGCAAACTCATTTTGGGCCTGTCGAACAAACTGCCCAACAGCACGCCTTCTTGGCGCTTTTTTGTGGATACCTGTACCGCCTGGGGCAATCCCTTTTATGGCAACTGCCCTACGGCCTATTCGCTGCCCGTGCAAGCAATCAGTTCCTATCCCCCCAACCTCTCCTTTAGCGGGATAAAGATGGGGGATGTAAACGCTTCAGCCGCTAGCATAGACACCTTACAAGGCATGGCGGAATCGCGGGGAGCTGCGGCTTCGCTTGAATTGCCGGATAAAACCTTGCACGCAGGCGAAACGCTCGACATTCCGCTCCGGGCCAGCGAAGGTGGCGCTTGGGAAGGCTTCCAGTTTTCTTTAAATTATGACCCTGAAATGATTGAAATAGAGGATGTTGTGCCCAATGAGGTCATCTACTTGGATTCGGAAAACTGGGCAAAACCTGAGGCAGGCGTATTTAATTTGAGTTGGTCGGATGCTGCTCCAAAATCTGTTTTGCCAGGCGATGCCTTGCTGTGCTTGCGCATCAAAGCGCGTTCGACGGCACGGCTATCAGAAGTTTTAAAAATGCCGAAGGCGGCCCGCGTTCAGCCTGAGGTTTATGATGTGGCGGGTGTAAACCATCCCCTTCAACTGGTTTTTTCTCACAAACAAAGCACTACTGAAACTGGGGACTTACAAGTATTCAGCCCGATGCCCAATCCTACAACGGGTGCTGCGCAACTGCCTTTGCGCCTGAATGCGCCGGAAACCGTATCGCTCGAAATCTGCGACCTCGCAGGCCAAGTGATTTGGCGCAAGGTGTCGCCTTTGGAATCTGGGGCGCATTTTTTGGAAATCCCCGCTTCTGCGATGTCCCAATCGGGGGTGTATGTTTGGCGGGTTTGTGCAGGTAATGCTGTGCAAAGTGGGAGAATGGTGCGGCTTTGATTTTCAACCTTTCGTTTGAGTCAAGGGCAAGGGTAGTGGAGTACAAGGAGGTTTTAAAAAAAC
>JANMME010000359.1:0-4129 GCA_031373015.1 Saprospiraceae bacterium | reverse complement strand
GGGCGCAGAGTCAAATATGTTGATCAAAATTGACCCTAACCTAAACACGGTTTGGCAGCAACATTATTTGATAAACGGCGGAGAGATAGAAGGGACCTGCGCTTTCGGCTTGCTTCAATCCGCTGACAATGGGTTCATTGTGATTGGCAATCAGGAAACAGAAGATGGGGACGAAACCTTTAACATAACCAAATTTACTAGCGACTGCCAGTACCTTCAAAGTAAAGGAGGCACTTTTTTTATCCAAGATGGAGACCATACGCTGGCACAGGATGAAACATGGACTCCTGCAAACAAGCCAAATCCATATCACGTACGCGGCAACATCATTGTCCCTGCGGGTAAAAAATTGGTCATCACCAATGGCTTGGAAGTCCAGTTTGCCTATACCAAAAACGATGTGGAAGGCAAAAAAACGGGCATCACGGTGCAACCCGGAGGGAAATTATATGTGAGCAATGGCACAGTGTTGAAGGGCATCAACTGTGGCGGAGAGCAAATGTGGGACGGCATCACGGTGGAAGGCATTCCCACCCAGGGGGCAGGCGTCCTGCAAGGTTATGTATCGGTCACGGGTACAACTACCCGTATTGAAAATGCCGTGAGGGGCATTGTGCTGGGAGGAACAGGATGGGAAGTAGAAGAAAGCAACCACCCTGTGGGCGGTGCCGTCGGCACAGTTCTCACCAACGTATTCAAGGACGACCACGGAAAGGGCGGTGGGCGGCTTTTTGCCATATACGGCACATTCCGAAATTGCGGCAAAGGCGTGGTGTGGAACCCTATGAACGGGCCAGGCGGCCAACCGGCCTCCAACATGAGCCACCTCTTACACACTAAGTTCGAGTTCACGACACCGCTTGTGGACGATTCCTATAAAGCCTCCAACCAAGGGCCCAGCAAGGAGGCCGTAGCTTCCGAACTCGGCTGCCAGCTTCGCTCGGTAAAAGACGTAATCTTCACCAATATCAGTTGCATCAACACGATGGCCGACGGGCTTTTCCCCGTTCAGCACACACGGCCTTCGGGCATTTACGCCGTGGATTCAAAATTCACTGTAAATGGAGGGGCAGCCAACCCGCATTACGGAAAACTTTATGTGGGCGTAGAATCGTCCTCCGTTTTGGGAGGGGCAGCCTCTACTTTGAGTATCACCAGCAAGTTCGACCGGGTGTATCAAGGCGTGAACGTGCGCACTAACATCACACCCGTCATCAGCGGCTGCCAGTTCAACCATATACCCGACAAGACAGACAGCGAGTCCGGCGACCCAACGGGGGTTCATTCGGTGGGTACGCAGGGCATCCTGCTCTCAGCCAATTATTTTGATTCCCAGGCGGATTATGACAACTATGCTGCCCGCATAGACAACTCCCTCGGCACGGGCGGCGCAAAGGTGGAATTCAATACTTTTACGGACATGAACGTTGGTAACAGGTTCGAGAACGACAACACCTCCCTACAGACACATTGCAACACCTATCAGGGTGCGGTGGGTGATGTGTCTTGGGATGTGAGAGGGGTAATTGCAAATCAACAGAATCCCTTTAGTACATCCGAGTTTCCAGACAATAAGTTTATCTGGGTATGTGGTTCCCCGTTGCTAGATATTGGCAGTGTTCCATCGTTCACATACAAAGAACGAAAGGAGTCACAGTTCAATACAAATTCCATACTGAAGTGCTTTACGTCAACCGTAAGCATTCCTTTCACCACTAATGATGCAGCACCAAATTGCGCAATAGAAGACCCTTGTCCCAACCCACCATACTGCAATACTTTGCTGGGGCTTTATAGCAGTTCAGGGAATGCATTGCCCTACCGCAACGACCTTCTGGGGGCTTACGTTCGGATGTCGCCCTACGCAGTAGCTGATTCACTGTACCTGCCCGGTACTACCCGCGCCATTTCGCTGCTCGGTGGCCGCAATCAACAGGAAGACAAGCGCATACTGACTGCTACTTATGCATCACTGGGAAACTACACCACCGCACAGCAATACCTCCAGCAGGTGAGTGGGGCAACTACAGAAACGCAGGATTTTATTGCATACTATACCATCTTGATTAGTGCGGGTTTAGCTGGACGTGACGCTTACCACCTTACTGCGACAGAGTTTTCCCAGCTCTCTCCTTTGATGACCCATGCCACTACGATGGCTGAGCAGGTAAAAGTACTTGATCATATCCTCAATGGTGTTTATCACCCACTTCACGCAGAGCTTGGCGCAGGAAATAGGTCGGGAGAAAATTCTGAAAATGCAGATGTCCCGATAGTATCAATGGGTCTTTCTGTATCGCCCAATCCTTTTAGCAATGAGGTTCGCTTTGTTGCAACTGAAGGAGTATCGGTTATGGCGCTGACGATTACAGACATCTCTGGCAAGGTAATATTTGAACGAAAATTTGCCTCTTCTGAACCAATGATAATCTGGTCGGCCTCAAATCTTTCCGATGGGATATTGTTCTATCGCTGTACACTTTCCAATGGATTGACCGCGCACGGAAAACTGCTTTACAGCAAAAAGCAATAATTGTGCGCTTATTTTTGACACTGGCGCTGCTCACCCAAATTTGGGTGGGCAGTGCCCAAGTCTATTTTAACAAACAAATAGACTGGCAGCATAATCAAGAATATCTTGGAGGGGTTGTCCTATTACCAGACAGCACTATTTTTTTAGCCGGGGGGGAGGGAAACTATAATCCGTTTCACCAGGCTTCCTTTCTGGTAAATCTCACACAAGGAGGGTCGCTCGTTTGGTCGGGATCCTTTTTGCCAAGGGCAAATGCCTCTGGTAACACCGCTTGCGCCATACCAGCTTTGGGAGGGATCATTATTGAGGGCAACTATTTTGTCTCGGGGGACTCTGCGTATGATTTGCAAATATTTTTGACAAAGCTAGACGGTGCTACAGGAGACACACTTTGGACAAAAGAGTACGGGCAAGCGAACGTTTCGGACAATGGTTTAAGGATGGTTTCTACCGTTGACAGCGGTTTTGCCGTCTGTGGTTGGGCTTTCCTTGAAAACAACACGCAGCATTCGAGACTGCTCTTACTTAAGACTGATAGCCTCGGCAACCAAATTTTCCGCAAAGAGTACACCACCGACATCCATAAAGATCACTACGCTTATTCCTTGTTGCAGACCAATGACGGCGGATTTTTGATATTTGGCCTTCGTGCTTATGAAGGTACTTACCTTGGAGGTGTTGGGACAGCAAATAAAAATGATATGGTTTTGATCAGAACGGATGCCCAAGGCAATCAGCAATGGGTAAAAGTGTACCCGCCTTGGGACTGGAAGCAGATTCTCTTTTATGGGTTAGATTTACAACCCTTACCCAATGGAGATTTTTTAATGGCGGGAGTAAAAAGCTACGCTCTCTTTCAACCTGGTAATACCTATGTGGGAAAATATTTTTTTGCCAAAATAAATAGTTCGGGAGAATTTGTTGATTCCGTCACTTTGCCCAAAGACTATTACTTTTTCAGGATTAACCGCCTCAAACCCTCGTCTGATGGTAACTTTTGGGCCATAGGTGCGGAAAGAGATACCTCCACAGAAGGCCAAACTGGCCTCATCATGAAAATTTCTCCGAATCTCGAAGTGCTCTGGAAGCGGGAATACCGCGTCAGCCCGCCAGAATCCACGGAGCATGAAATCTTTTATGAAGGCGTAGAGATGCCCGATCATGGATTCGTACTGTGTGGCGGGGCCTACGGCCCGCTCGAAGACAGCACCTACCAAAATGCCTGGGTCATCCGAGTAGATTCCCTAGGCTGCCTCGAACCCGGCTGCCAGCTCAACAGCGCGGTAGAAGACCCGCCCGCACCAGAGCAGGATATAGGCATCACCCTCTCGCCCAACCCCACCATAGGCCAAGCCCGCCTCACGCTCGCGCACGAGGGAGCGGTGCTGCTCGGCATGCGGGTGCTGGACGTGCAAGGGCGGGTGGTGTCGGATATGCAGTTTCTGCGCAGCGCGGGCTGGCGGGAGTGTGCGGTGGACTTGGGCGGGGAGTCTTCGGGGGTGTATGTGGTGCAGGTTAGGACGAGCGAGGGCTGGGGGGTGAGGAAAATTGTGAAGGAGCAGTAACCCCCCCCAAAATATCCAATATCCAACAAGG
>JANMME010000316.1:0-5686 GCA_031373015.1 Saprospiraceae bacterium | reverse complement strand
GCAGCCTTGAATTCGATTTTTCGCAGGTGCTGACGATGGACAGCATCCGGTTTCATGGACAAAACCTTGCTTTTTCCCAAAATGGAGATATCCTCACGGTCCAATTTCCGTCACAATTGCCGGCTTTTTTAACGGATTCGCTGACTTTCTTTTACCAAGGCGTCCCTACCTCCACAGGATTTGGCTCTTTTGAGGTGAATAACCACGGAGGCGTGCCCGTGCTCTGGACACTTTCTGAGCCTTACGGCGCCATGGAATGGTGGCCTTGCAAACAGGCCCTCAACGACAAAATTGACTCGGTGGATATTTTCATTACCCATCCGGCAGTTTATCGGGCGGCGAGCAACGGTCTGTTGCATTCCGAGACCACGGTAAATGGTTGGACAACAGCACATTGGAAACATCGCTATCCCGTAGCAGCATACCTCGTTTGCATGGCCGTTACGAACTACACGACATTCACGGTGCTGGCGCCTTTTGGAGGCGACACGACAAAAATCCTCAACTACGTTTATCCCGAAAGCCTCGCCGATGCCCAAACCGGGGTTGCCAATAATGTGGCGGCACTTCAACTTTACGACCAACTTTTTGGCTTGTACCCTTTCCACGCAGAAAAATACGGGCACACCCAATTTGGCTGGGGAGGTGGCATGGAGCACCAAACCATGACTTTCGTGGGCGGCTTTAGCTACGACCTGCTCGTACACGAATTGGCGCATCAGTGGTTTGGAGACAAAGTAACCTGCGCTTCCTGGGAAGATATTTGGCTCAACGAGGGCTTTGCCACTTTTCTAACTGGCTTATGCTACAATTACATCCAACCACAATATTGGGAGATTTGGAAAGCAGACCGCATCAACAATGCCACGCTTGAGCCGGATGGCTCGGTTTGGGTAGATGACACCACCAACGTGAGCCGGATATTCAGCGGGCGCCTTTCATACGCCAAAGGCGCTATGTTGCTGCACATGCTTCGCTGGAAATGCGGCGAAAATGCTTTTTTCGCTGGGGTGCGCAATTATTTGAACGATCCGGCTCTTGCTTATGGTTATGCACATACTCCCGACCTGAAAGCGCATCTGGAAGCCTCTTCCGGGCAGAACCTCGATGAATTCTTTGCCGATTGGTTTTACGGCAAGGGATTCCCTTCGTATCAAGTGGACTGGTCCAAAAACCTTTCTAACGTCGTAAAAATTACGCTCAAACAAAGCAGTTCAAACCCTTCGGTTTCCTTTTTTGAAATGCCCGTGCCAGTGAAACTAACGGACGGCTCGCACGACACCACGCTGGTGCTAAACCACACGTTCAGCGGCCAAGTATTCACGGCGGCGCTCAATTTTACGCCAACCGAACTGGTTTTTGACCCCGATTTGTGGCTGGTGAGTCGCAACAACCATGTTCAGGAAGTTTCCTCCACAGGCGAACCATTGCCCGAACTCAGCATTGATATTGTGCCAAACCCTGCTATGGCAGACTTCAGCATTCGCTTGAGAGCGACGGATGGGGACAAGGCCCGATTGACGCTTTGGGCAAGCGATGGCAAATTGGTTTTGGAGCAAACAGTGGACGTTGTGCCTGGGCTAAACGAGATTCCAGTGGTGAGTGGGCAATTCCCTGCGGGGCGTTATTTATTGCGGTTAGAAACCAAAAAATGGCAGGCGGAGCGGGGGGTGATTTTGAACTAGGTTTTCTGCCTGTCCGCTTATTGTATGGCAAAGCCTAAAGTGGGTGTCATCCCGACCACAGGGAGGGAACTGGCTAAGCAGATGGCCAAATCACCCACTTCGCTCTTGAGCAGTTCCCTCCCTGCGGTCGGGATGACACCCACTTTAGGCTGTTGATTCATCGCACCACCGCCACCGGCATCCTCGGGTCGTAAGTGCCTTTGATGACGGGGCTTTGGCGGTTGCCCGTGTAATCGCGCACATGTTCGTTTATAAAATCGAACAGCTCTTGCACGGTCACCACCTTGTCTTTGTTCGCGTCGGCTTCGCCTTTTAGACCGCGAATGAGGAAGTGGCTGAAAACGCCTTGGCGCAAACCAGCGGATTCGAGCGAGGTCTCTTCGGCTTTGCTCGACATGAGGAGCGCCGTTCCGCTTACGGATTTGGCGAGGGTGGAATAGTATTTCACCAGTTCAGGCTCCGGCTCAGCGGATCGCATGGCGATCAGGCTGCCCGAATGACAGGCATCGGCGAGGCAGAGTTTGAACCGGGCCTTGCTTTTGTTGAACGCAGCAGCGATTTCTTCATGGGCAATTTTGTTGTTAAACCCGTCAAAATCAATGGGCAGGAAAGAACCGTTGAGTCCGTGGCCCGAAAAATAGAAGATGATGAGGTCGTTGGGGCCGGCCATACCGAAGAGTTCGTCCATGGTTCCCAGCACATTATCGCGGGTGGCTTCCTCGTCAATGAGCACGCGCACCTGTTCGTCGGGCAATGCCCCGCCTTCGAGGCTTTTGAGGAATGCGTAGAAGCGGTAAGCATCGTCGTCGGTGTAGCGGAGGACAGGCATGTGGTCGTAAGCAGCCACGCCGACTACCAAGGCCCAGACTTTTGATTGGGGCATTTCTATAGGCGGCGGTGTGGGCTTTACTTCTGCTGCAACGGTTTCATAATCAGCAGGTTGGTCCTTTCCGACGTATTCGCCGTTGCGCCAATATCCATCCACCACCGTACCATCGCGGATGCTCAAAACGCCTTTTCCAAAGAACGCGCCACCCTGCCATTCGCCCACATAGCGGTCGCCGTTGGCATAGTCGCAGATGCCGTAGCCGTGTGGCATGCCGTTGGAGAAGGTGCCAATATATTTGGCCGAACCTTCTTTGTAAATGTATGTGCCTTTGCCACTTTGGCAATCGCCCGACACACAGCCGACCTTGCCGCTCTGCACGAGGCTGTTTCCCAAAAACTCGCCTTGTTTCCATTCGCCCGTTTCTTCTGCGCTGGATTCTTTTACAAAGCGAGTGCCTTCTCCATCAGGGTAATTTTCTTTGAAATTGCCGACGTATTTGTCGCCGTTGGAGAAATAAAAAGTGCCCGGGCCTTCAAATTTCCCGTTGAAAAAAGTCCCTTCGTATTTGCTGCCATCGGGGTAGGCAAAAATGCCGTGCGCGCTTTGGCAATCGCCTGAAAGACAGCCCGATTGGATGTTGGTGCCGTCGTCGGCGCGCTCTTCTTTTTTCTTGGCGATGTATTCAGCCAGCACCTTGCCGTTTTCGTCTACAGGCTTGCCCTTGAGCCAAAGTCCCGTACGTGTGGTGCCATCTGCGTAGGTTTTAGTGCCCTTGCCATCGGGATATCGGCTTTTCCACTCACCCCTGTAACTGCTCTTATTGGTATAGTAACAAACGCCAATACCATCGATTTCACCGTTTTTGAAATCCCCGATGTACTTGGCACCGGAAGGGAAAATGTAGGTGCCGCGCCCGTTTTTGCAATCGCCGGAAACGCATTGGGCAGGGAGATTTTGGAGCAAAAAAACACTAAGAACTGAAAAAAGAAGGATGCGCTGGAACATATTTTAGATTAGAAGGACGACGAACTGAAAAACGGTATCTGAATGGTCGTATTAACTTTCGAGAGGGGGTTTTATTGTTTTTGGAATGAAAAGCCAAGATAAGGCAGTCTTATTTATTCATGGAATCAACGACGAATTTAGAGGGCCAAAAGAATTTATTGCCCCTAACAATCCTTTACGCCACCACGGTAGAAGAACCATGTTAAATCTGTTCGCGATGTTTGGCCGTTTGAATTTTGTTTATTAATTTTGGTGGCCTTTTCGCTCCGGATTTTCTCAATCGTGTACACGGGAGTGATGCCAACAGGCCTGCTTTAATCCCTTTTACCCGCCGTAGCCTTGGCGAAGGCGGGTTTTTACGCGCTAATCCACACTCATACTTGCAGCAGTTTCGTGTAAAGTTTTGTCAGTAGTCACCGACTGGCAGTGTGTTCTCTTTTTCTTCACCCAACCAATGATTTTTCAACATGAAAAACATTCTTTCTTCCCAACCCAGCGCTCCCCAGCGCACAAAAAACCAAAGTCCTCCAACCCTACTTTGCGAGGGGGGGGCTAGCCACTTTCTCTTTGCCCGCCATAGTCTTTTCAAGGGCGGGTCTTTCTCCGTTCACCTTATTGCTGCTGTTGCTTATGTGGTGTTTTGTTCCTGAAGCTGCCTCTGGGCAGCATAGTGGGCCGGGAACCGCATGGTCAAGTTCGGTCAACTTTAACGGTGTGACCAATGGAAGCGAGGACACCTGGGCCTTTGATGCCAAAGAAGCGGATGGCGGCGAACTGGTCGTTGTTGGATATGTCGAAGTGGATGGCACTGCCAGCTCTGGGTGCGAAGGTTTACACAATGACAATAATCGAGTGCCGGGTTATGCGGTCATAGACAAATCCGGCAAATTGGTCACTTCCTCATTCTTCAAGACCAACCCAGTCACGGGCCACAACGGCCCAGGGTCATTTTCCGAGGTCACCAAGGTTTCGGACGGTTTTGTCATTGCGGGCCATCAGCGCGCCCAAACATCCTCCTCCCCATGTGGTTTTGACAATGGAGCCATCTTTTTGGTCAAGATAAACAATGCATTCCAACAAGTATGGACCAAAACCTTTACCATACCAGAAGCAACCGATCCATATTTTGCCGCTTCGGTGAGTGCCAGCACAAGCGTGGACGCCCAAATTTTTGTTTCAGGCAAATGTGGCCCAGGGTTCATCGCTGCTTTCAATGCAGATGGCACCAGTGCTTACTACCGGCTGGCAACCAACCTGGTGCCAAATATGGAAAACGGCAATATTGCCGAAATCAAACTAGTGCCCGAAAATAATCCGACGCATGTGATCTTCACTGGCAACACGTCCATCTCAAGTACACAGATGACACCACCAGGAGCGCTCAACAGCACGCACGATGTGGTCAATGTGGCTGGTGTAGAATGGGAAGATCTCGATGTGTTCGTGGGGAGCATCCCTTTGGCTACCTTGGCGGACCCGTCGAATATCGACCAAGGTTTTGTGAAGTATTTTAACTCGAAGCTGGGTTTCAACGGACAAAATACGCACACCTTGATCACTACCCAATACCCGATCACTTGTCCCGGACAATACGGCCCATGTACGCCGGGCAAAAGCCTGGACTGCGCTTCCCCTGCGGTCGATGCTTATCTCACCCAAAACTCAAGGGACGAGGGCAGGAGCATCGTTCAAATAGGGGATGTTATATATGCCGCAGTAGAATTTGACATCACCCTTTTGACCGCTGCCAAACATGTCGGGTTTCATTATTGGGAAATTGACGGGAATGGAGTGCACAGCCCAGGAGCGGGCATCAATCTCTTGCCGTGCGACGGCCATAAATCTGATGAATATAAGGATGCTTACATTTACATCCTTAAAATCAACGCCAATACTGGCGCGCTGATAGATGCAAAAAACGTGGCCCATTTTAGCGGCGGCGATTTTTCAGCCAGCCTCATAGTGGATCGAGTAGATGGAAACCTCGTGTTGGGCGGCACCACTTCCGACAAAAATATTTGCGGGTTGCCCGATGCCGAGGGCGCAGAGTCAAATATGTTGATCAAAATTGACCCTAACCTAAACACGGTTTGGCAGCAACATTATTTGATAAACGGCGGAGAGATAGAAGGGACCTGCGCTTTCGGCTTGCTTCAATCCGCTGACA
>JANMME010000315.1:0-2164 GCA_031373015.1 Saprospiraceae bacterium | reverse complement strand
TGTCAGCGGATTGAAGCAAGCCGAAAGCGCAGGTCCCTTCTATCTCTCCGCCGTTTATCAAATAATGTTGCTGCCAAACCGTGTTTAGGTTAGGGTCAATTTTGATCAACATATTTGACTCTGCGCCCTCGGCATCGGGCAGTCCGCAAATGTTTTTGTCGGAAGTTGTGCCGCCCAGCACGAGGTTTCCATCTGTTCGGTCCACAATGAGGTTAGCTGAAAAATCGCCGCCGCTAAAATGGGCTACATTTTTAGCATCCATCAAAGCACCTGTATTGGCGTTGATTTTAAGGATGTAGATGTAGGCGTCTTTATACTCATCGGATTTGTGGCCACCGCATGGCAAGAGGTTGATGCCCGCCCCTCCGGCTCCGCCAATTTCTGAATAATGAAACCCAACGTATTTAGCAGCGGTTAAAAGGGTGATATCAAATTCTACTGCAGCATATATAACATTCCCTATTTGAACGATGCTCCTACCCTCGTCTCTTGAGTTTTGGGTGAGATAAGCATCGACCGCTGGGGAAACACAGTCCAGGCTTCGGCCCGGCGTACATGGGCCGTATTGTCCGGGACAAGTGATTGGGTATTGGGTAGTGATCAAGGTGTGCGTATTTTGAGCGTTGAAGCCCAACTTCGAGTTGTAATACTTCACAAAACCTTTGTCGCTCTGCGTCGGATCCGCCAAGGTAGCCAAAGGGATGCTCCCCACGAATACATCGAGATCTTCCCATTCTACACCAGCCACATTGACCACATTGCCCGTGCTGTTGAGCGCTCCTGTTGGTGTCATCTGTGTACTTGAGATGAACGTGTTGCCGGTGAAGATCACATGTGTCGGATTAATTTCGGGCATGAGTTTGATTTCGGCAATATTGCCGTCTTCCATATTTGGCACCAGGTTGGTTGCCAGCCGGTAGTAAATATTGTCGTCATTTGCATCGAAAGCAGCGATGAACCCTGGGCCACATTTGCCTGAGACAAAAATTTGGGCGCCCGCGCTTGTGCTGGCACTCACCGAAGCGGCAAAATGTGCATTGGTTGCTCCGGGTATTGGAAACCTTTTTGCCCATACCTGTTGGAAAGCATTGTTTATCTTGACCAAAAAGATGGCCCCATTGTCAAAACCACAATCGGGCGCAGAGGATGTTTGGGCTCGCTGATGGCCCGCAATGACAAAACCATCCGAAACCTTGGTGACCTCGGAAAATGACCCTGGGCCATTGAGGCCCGTGACTGGGTTGGTCTTGAAGAACACAGAAGTGATCAAATTGCCGGATTTGTCTATTACGGCGTAACCCGGCACTCGATTATTGTCATTGTGCAGTCCTTCGCACCCTGCGCTGACGGTGCCATCTATTTCGACATAACCAACAACGACCAGTTCGCCGCCATCAGCCTCTTTGGCATCAAAGGCCCAGGTGTCTTCGCCTCCATTGGTCACACCGTTAAAGTTGATAGAACTTGACCATGCGGTTCCCGGCCCACTATGCTGCCCAAAGGCAGCGTCAGGAACAAAGCACCATATAAGCAACAGCAGCAATAAGGTGAACGGAGAAAGACCCGCCGTTGAAAAGACTATGGCGGGCAAAGAGAAAGTGGTCAGCCCCCCCCCCGCAAAGCAGGGTTGGAGGACTTTGGTTGTTTGCGCGCTGGGGAGCGCAGCATTGAGAAGTCTGAATGTTTTTCATTGTTAAAAATTTGGTGAGCATAAGATAAAATGAACACTCTGCCAGTCGCTGACGACTGACAAAACTTTCCATAAGAATACAGTAAGAATTAGTTGGATTAGCGTGATTATAAGAAGATGCCAGATTCCTGGATGCTGAGTATTGGGCAAAACTTCAAATGCCCAACCCAAACGCCCAATCCACCAGACACCAAAAAAGGATTATAAAGCAGGCCTGTTTGTGCTTTTGCCCTTATGTACATTTAAAAGGAATCCTTCAGGCAAAAATGCTTGACGAAAGTAATGGTCTCAATTCGTAAAAGCAATGTTTAAAATCAAGTTTAACCTTTGATCTTTTTTGATACTGGACTTCTATTTATTGTAATTTGTTAAAAAGATGGATTAATCTATCAATATCTATCTTTGGCCCCTAGTTGGTAATTGGTTTATTGGTGATTGGTGGACTGGTGTTTTTTTTTGTTGGTGTTGAGGGGG
>JANMME010000276.1:0-2646 GCA_031373015.1 Saprospiraceae bacterium | reverse complement strand
TGGAGATTTTCACGTTGGCGATCGCCTGAATATTCAGCGGCAGTTTACCCGAAAAAGTCCCGACTTTCACCTCGACATTTCGGGCAGTGGCAGTGTTCATGCTGTTGAAGCCCATTATGATCTGGCTAAATTGGAAGTGTCTGGAAGTGGCGATGCTCGATTGGCCGGAACTACCGATGCGCTTAATTGCGACATTTCTGGTAGTGGCAAGATCAAGTGCTTCGACTTTTTGGCCAACACCGCTGATGTGGAGGTTTCTGGCAGCGGGGATGTTGAGGTGAACGTCCTTGAAAAGTTGGATGCCGAGGTCAGTGGGTCAGGCGATATCGTTTACAAGGGCAGCCCGGATGTAGATGCCAGGGTTTCTGGTTCTGGATCAATCAAGAAATTCTAGGTTGCCCGGGTGGTGAGTCGAGCAGACCTGTGAGGTTTTTTAAACCTCACAGGTCTTGAACCAACCAGTTATTGAACGACCACTTTCCCGCCAAAAACGCCTTGCGGTGTGGCAATACTGACCCAATACACCCCCTTGGCGCACCGGCTCAGGTCTATCTTTGGCAAATGCTCTGTCGAATCCGTTCGGCGGAGCATTTGTTTCCCTTGGAGGTCGAATACCGTGAGGGTGGCTTCGCCGGAAATTTTCAGAGGTATTTTGCAGGAAAAAGCGCCTTGTGTGGGGTTCGGGAAGATTTTTAGCACGTTTTGCTCCGATAATGGTTGCGATGTTGATACGGTAGGTAAATCACTAATGGAACGCTTGAAAAGGCCGAAATCGCGGGTGCCGAGCCATAAAGTGCTGTCATTTTTGGCAAAGGTTGTAGTGGATTCAATATTTGGTATGCCTTGGTTGAAATCTTGCCACGTGCCACCTTGATCAGAGGAAACAAACGCACCGCCATGTTGGAAAACAGCCACCAACACATTGCCGATTTCAGCAAAATAGAATCTGTCATCATAAGTTTGAGCGAAAAAAGGCGGGAATGGGAAGCTACCTTCTAACCAATTTTGGCCTTGGTCATTCGAGACAAAGAACCGCTCATAATTCACCCATGCGGACAAATAATGGGATGTTGCAGAAAGTCCAATCCAAGGGGTTGCCGCACCCAATTGCATGGAATCAGCCACCAATTGCCACGATTGAAGGTTGTCTTCCGAGCGGTAAATATTCCCTCCTCCATTAATAAAAACCTGCGAGCCTTGCACAGTCAAATCTGACATGTTTTCGCCGATTTGCGCATTTATTCCAGCACTTATTTGCTCCCAATGATCTCCCAGATCGGTGGTTTGCCAGGTTCGTCCAAATTCTGCTAAAAAATACAGCGTGTCGTTTTTTTGCTCAAATTTCACGACGTGAGAAATCGGTACGATACTGCCCGGTGTGACATTTGTCCAAGTCTGCCCACCGTCTAGCGTTCGCAAAACGTTGCCAAATTCTTCCCGAATAAATACAGCATTTTTGAAATGGTAAATGGTTTGGTAGCGTTCCCAATCCATTTGATTGGAAAAAATCAAGGGTAGGCTCCAGTTCAACTGATCTGTATTTTGTTTCTCTATGCCATCTTTTCCCCATAGCCACAAATCGTTGTTTTTGAGGCTCAAAGCGTACACAACGCCGTCATTAGGCCCGTTGACCCAGGTCCATTGGGCCGAAAGATTACCCTGTAAGAGGAAGAATAAAGCAGGAAGGAGAAGGCGTTTTTTCATGTTTTGGAAAATAGTGGCAATGGTTTTATCGGCCTCGAAACCTATAAGGTTTTCAAAACCTTAGAGGTTTTTTATGGCTTAAAAATCAACGCTTTACATGCGATTCATAACACTCTACCCACTCATCCACACTTACTTTTTGCATCAATTGGGCAATGAGCGCGTAGGGGATTTCGCCCGGCTTTTTGAACCGGATGCAGCTTTTGCCCATGTCCAATTTGCTTTTGCAGTGTTTGGGGTATTCGGCCACAAACCAATTGAGCAACTCCGGCATAACATAAATGCCCATGTGGTACAGCGCGATAAAGTGCTTCTGGGCCGCAATGCCCACAAAGGGCAAGGGCAATTTCGGGTCGCAGTGGTAGCCCGGCGGGTACAGCGAATGCGGCACCATAAAACCGATCATGCCGTAACCCATTTCTTCCTGAAAGTCGGTGGGGATGTTTTCCGCGATCGTGTCGCGGAGTTTTGAAAACGCTTCGCGGCGGCTTTCGTCCACGGCGTTCACATACTCGGAAGGGGAGGAGGCGTTGTAAGTCATGGAATTGATATTGGGAAATTAGGGTATTTAGATATTGTCGGCTCGTGTGCATTAAACCATGCAGCAAATTTAAGGACAATTAGTTTTGGAATTCAATGGCGATCCACACCAAGCATTTTCCAACTTCCCAAAATATCCCAATATCCTAATATCTAAATATCCTAATATCTAAATATCCTAATTTCTCACATCCAGCGCATCCCGGAGGCCATTGCCCACCAGGTTGAAGGCAAGGACTGTAAATGCAATGGCGAGAGCCGGGGCCAATGCGAGCAATGGCTTCCCCCCCAGCGCATAGCCGTAATTTTCATTCAGCATGGTGCCCCAAGAAGGCGTGGGCGGCTGCACCCCGAAACCAAGGTAACTCAAACCCGACTCAACCAAAATAGCGGTGGCAAAAT
>JANMME010000258.1:0-2497 GCA_031373015.1 Saprospiraceae bacterium | reverse complement strand
CATTTTTCCAGTTGCATGACTTTGAAAAAAGCCTCGTTTTGCTCGTATCGGTCCTTCATCGTGAATCCTTCGCCGAGCAGCGCGCGGGCTTGGTTTTTAATTTGCGCAACATCAGCACCTGGGCGGCATTTTATTTCCAAGGCAGATACAGTGTTCGGAGATGCTTCCAAAAGTTCGCGCACAAAGTCAAGGTTGGTCAGCACATATTCGTTGTCGAACTCCTGCTGGATGGCGAAGGTGCCCACAGGACTTGCAAGACGGGTTTTAAAGGGCTTGTCCAGAATGCCCGATTGTTGCTCCGGCATATACACGGTAATGGTAGCGAGGGGGTTGCTGACATTGACACTCAATTTGTTGCGCACACCCGCTCCCAGCACCAGGTAGTTGCGCTCCCCGTCTTTCAAAAGGTATTGTCCCTCGCGCAGGGTAGTGTCAGAGTCAATGCCGTTGACGCGGGCGAAGAGGGAGTCTACGCCTTTCAACACGCCAAAATCTTGTGAACCTTCATGTTCAAAAAAGGCGATTTCTTCCAAGGTCTCGCTCACTACTTCAACGCCAGGCAGGGCACGGAGTTGTACCAACACAAAACTGTCAACTTGAAAGGTTTTGCCTTTCGCAGGGGTTATTTTGAGCTCTGGGTTGAAGTGGCCAAACAGGTTGGAGAGCAAATCCTCAAACCCGTTGAATACCGAAAGCACCAGGATGAGCGCAGCCGTGCCGATGGCCACACCCAGTACGGATATGCCCGTGATGATGTTGATAGCGTTGGTGCTGCGCTTTGCAAAAAGGTACCGGCGCGAGATGAGGAGTGGAAGGTTCATGTGGGGCGAAGGTTGGGATATTGGGATATTGGGATATTGGGATATTGGGATATTGGGATATTGGGATATTATTGGGGTGGAAGCGTTTGCTTAAGTTTTTTTAGATAGATGTTGATTTTATAATGCAAGGATTGGAGTTTTTCGATCAAAAAATCATGCTCTGCTTGGGTCATCAATTTTCTGCGTACGGCTTTGGTCGCCCAGGTTTTGGTTTCGAGAAGAGAACCACGACTATAAAATGTGAATTGCCGTCGCTCTTTGAAAAAATACCGGCCATAGCCTTCGGCTATGTTACTAGCAATAGAATCAGCAGATCTAACTACTTGTGTGCCCAATGTTTGTTTTCCAAACCAGTCCCACGATTCAACTTTTTCCCAAACAATATCACCAATTTCCATGGCTATTTGATATATTTCAAGGTCGTCGATTGGGATGTAATCTTTCTTTTCCATAGTTTTCAGATGTAAAAGGTTAAAGTCCTTTTCAAAGGTAACTAAAATATCCAAATATCCAAATATCCAAATATCCAAATATCCAAATATCTCAATATCCAAATTTCTCAACAACCCTTGCTGCCGCTTCCGTCGGCGACATTCGCCCGGCCAGCACTTCGGCCTTCATTTTGGCAAGATTTTCTTTTACACCCGGGTGTCTGTAAAACATGGCTTTCAATCCGGCTTCGATAGAATCTTCCAGCCAATAAAGCGCTTGTTGGCGGCGGTTTTCTAGTAAAAAGCCATTCGTAAGCGTTTGATTTTGAAATGCTAAAATGGCTTCCCAAAGTTCGGCGATTCCTGTGTTTTCCAGAGCGCTGCAAGCCATCACACGGGGCTGCCATCCACTGGGTTTGGGGGGCAGAAGGTGGGTAGCGTTGAGATAATGGCCTCGAGCTTGATTCGCCAATTTTACCCTGTCGCCATCGGATTTGTTGACCACCAAAAAATCGGCCATCTCCACAATGCCGCGCTTGATGCCCTGCAATTCATCGCCCGCACCCGGCAGCAATAGCAGCAAAAACACATCGGTCATGCGCTGGGCGGCTATTTCCGACTGGCCTACGCCAACGGTTTCGATGATAACGGTATCGAATCCCGCCGCCTCTACCAACACAATGGCTTCCCGCGTTTTCCGCGCCACCCCGCCGAGTGAATCGCCGGAAGGGGAGGGGCGGATGAACGCCTGTTCCGATGCCGAAAGCCGCTCCATGCGCGTCTTATCTCCCAAAATACTGCCCCCGCTGACCGAGCTGGAAGGGTCAATGGCTAGTATGGCTGGGCGTTTGCTTTGTGCTAAAAGGTGCATCCCCAATGCTTCAATAAAGGTGCTCTTGCCCACGCCTGGCGCACCCGTGACGGTTATTCTTAGGGATGTGAGAGGGGTGAGAGACGTGAGAGGGTGAGAGACGTGAGCGGGTGAGAGCAGTTGGCTAATAATTTCCCGGGCCAAGGCCTGATGCTCTTCCCGTGCGCTTTCCACGAGGGTGATGGCTTGGCCGAGCATTACGCGGTGAGAGGCACGGATGCCCTGCACAAATTGTTCGACACTGGGTAACGGACGACGCATGGGGCAAAGATAGGTATTGGCGTGTGTGTAACGGGGGCGTTTGACGCAGGAAAAAAATAGCCACGACAAAATACAGCGGCGAAAGCCCCCCGGGAAGACAGGGCCGCCCCGGT
>JANMME010000615.1:0-5725 GCA_031373015.1 Saprospiraceae bacterium | reverse complement strand
CCAGAGGTTTGCAGCTGCTTGGCCTTCCCCTAAACATCATCCAAGCCCTCTTCCTCGCCCCGTTTCAACTCAGATGGAACTTTTCGCTCGCGCTGCATAAGGCACCAGGGACAGTCCTTTTTCCCACATCCCGTATCGAATGTGCGTTGCTGAATTTTTCCATACACCTCCCGAATCAAGCCCTCTACCACATGCAGTTCTTCTTGGGTAAAACTGATTTCATGGATCGGAAATGCCCCCCGCTTGTCGGGCGCAAGCCAGGAAATGGCGGTCTTGTTCACGGTTTCAGGATAAAGCCGGGCTTTTTCCAGAAGGATTTGATAAAAGGCCAATTGCCGCCAGTAATCGCCACCATAAGGCTGATCTTCAGTTGGTTGCGCGATTTTTTTAGGGTCAGGCGTGCCCGTTTTGTAGTCCACGATGCGGAGCAAGCCGCCGTCGAGCCATTCGATTTTGTCGAGGATGCCCGTGAGCGGAATACCGTCGAGTTCTACACGATCCACCCGCCGTTCTACAATAGCGCGTTTGCGCCAATACGGCACTTGCTCTACGTGGATACGGCGCAGGTAATCTTTGCCGAGCGCCAGGCGTTGGGCAAAACCATGCTCCGAAAAAAAGCCGCGTTGCCGTTCCATCTCCTGAGTGAAGGTCCGGGCAAGCGCGTCCGAAGAAGGCCACTCAAACTTCTTGTGGCTTTTCATTTTCAGCAAAAACTGTTGCAGCGCCCCGTGCATGGCAAGCCCAAAGGCGGCCGCCTCGCTGGTGGCGCCAGGCACTTTGAGCACGTCTTCGTAATAAAAGGCCAGCGGGCAACGCAGATAACGGTTGAGTGCCGTGATGCTCAGGGTAAAATCGGCCAATAAGGCATCCAGCAGGGCAGGCTCTGGGAGGCTTATCACGGGTTCTGGGGCTTCGAGCATCAACATGGCCTGTGCCTCCAAGAGGGCAGGGTAGGGGACTTCCGCCTCGACAATGGGCAAACCCGTTTCTGACAGGAACTGGCTCTGTGTCACTGCTTTACCCGCATCGTCGGCGCGGGGAAGGGAGAGTTGGAGTTGGTATTTTGCCCGCGTCATGGCTACATAGAACAGCCGCCGCCGGGCCTCCAAAGCGTCTTCTTCGCCGGAGCGGGTAAGCGTTTCCGGGAGGAAAAATCGGCCCCGATTGCCGCCCGCGTTTTTGTCCCAGGCATCCTCCGTACAGTCGAGCATAAATATGTGGCCAAATTCCAAGCCCTTGGCAGCATGGGCCGTAAGCAATTGAACGCCACGGGTTTGTTGGGCGGCCTGGTGTAGGGGCAGGGGCAGTAGGTTGTCGTCCATACTGTCCAAGAGGTCGAGCAGTTTGGCGAGCAAACGGCGCGGATTGCGCATCGTTTCGTTGCGCACAAACTCCATGAACGTGTGCAGCACTTGCAGGTGCCAGGCTTTATCGGGCTGCGCCAAGGCCCAGGCGAGCAAACCCGTTTGGGCGTACAGCCGTTCGATCAGTTGCGGCAAGGGCAGGTTTTGTGCGTCGGATATCCAGTTGTTCAAGTGCAGGCCCAAGCGATGGAACGGCTCGGCGGAGGAAAGCTGCAGAGGTTCTAGGGCGGCAGGGTCGCTGAGGTTTTCGCGCCAGTGCTTTTTCTGTGCGGTGCGAACGCCGACTTTTACATACAGGTCTTCTTGTCTTTCTTCCGATGCTTCGCTTCGCTCCGTGTGACAACTCAGGGCGATTTTTGCCAAATCCAATTCCGATAGTCCCCAAAAAGTGGCGTGGAGCAGCCGGAACAGGCGGTGTTCGCCCGAAAAAGGCCGAACGGACTCTTCTTGCAAGTAGTGCAGCAAGGACCTGAATTGTTGCAGCACCGGCAAATCCAGCACGTTCACCGGGCGCTTGGTTTGGTAGGGAATACCTTTTTTTTCGAGCAGGGCCAGCAGGCGCTCGGCTTGGCGGTGACGGGCGTAGAGGACAGCGATGTGGGAAGGTTCGACTTGCTGAGCGATCAGGGTTTCAATTTGTTGGACGAGGTAGACGGTTTCTTGAAGGCGATTGGGAAACGCGTTGAGGACGGGGTTTTTGACAGGATTAACAGGATCAACAGGATTTATAGGGGCTTTTTCTTCGAACAATCCTGTTGATCCTGTAAATCCTGTCAAAATAAACTCCTCGTCGCTCACTCTGGACTTCAATTGCTTGGTCATCCCGTCTCCAAACAGGTGTATCACCCGGAGCGTATTGTTTTCAATCACCCGGCTCGCAGCGTCGAGAATCGGCTGGACGGAGCGGTAGTTTTCCTCTAACACAATGGTTTTCAGGCCCTTTTGGTATCGCTCTTGAAAGGCCCGGAGGTTTTGCAAGCGCGCGCCCTGAAACTCGTAAATGCTCTGGTCGTCGTCGCCGACAATGAAGATATTGGGCACTTCCCAAAAATCGAGCAGGAGGTTCAGCAGGTGAAATTGCGCGCCATTGGTGTCCTGAAACTCATCTACCAGGATGTATTGATAGCGCTCCTGATAGGTTCGCAGCAGGGCCTCGTTTGTTTCAAACGCGCGGGCCACCCAGAGCAGCATGTCCTCATACTCGTAGCGCGCGGCGCGTTCCATGGCGTGCAGGTACTTGGGAAACAGGTCGGCGGCGGATTTGAGCCGTTGGATTTTTTCCGTCACGTCCTCGATTTGGGCCTTTTTGGGGTCGCCTTTTTTGAAATTCTTGCTGTTGCGTTGGTAAATGTACGCGGGGTTTGAAGGCAATCCTTTCAGGAATTCTTCCGACTTTTTCAGCACAAAGCCCGGCGACCAGCCTTCTTTTTTCATGGTCGAAAAAAGATCCCGCAAATGCTCCTCGAACTGAAAAACGTCCTTTTTCCCTAGGCGCAAGGGGTGCTCGGGCGGTAGTTTGCCCAACAAACCGCGCACGATCTCAATGCGCTCCAGTTCAGAAACGGGCTCTGGGCTGCCCTTGCCAAACTGCTCGGCATGCTCCTGGATCACCCGGTTGCAAAAAGCGTGGAAGGTAAAAATCGGTACCCGTTGTGCCTCCGGCCCGATGCGCTGGAGCAGCCGCTGCCGCATGGCCGATGCGCCCGCGTCCGTAAACGTGAGGCAAAGGACGTTCTGCGGGCGGGCGTCGGTGCGGAGCAAGATATTGCCGATCCGGGCCGTCAGCAGATGGGTTTTGCCCGTGCCCGGCCCGGCCAGCACCAACACCGGGCCCTCCACCTGCTCCACGGCCTCGCGCTGGGCGGGGTTGAGGGTGTCGAGAAAGGCCAGGAAGGCCTCGTTGCGTTGTTGGAGATCGGTCATGGTGTGCCGGTAGCGATTCGCCTGCTGGGCGGAATTGAGGGGAAAAGGTACGAAGCTTCCTGAAACGCGGAGTGACGGCAACAGGTTTCTTCCATCCATGCCCCTACCGAGCCAAAGAAAAGCCTGCTGTGGTGGGCTGGGAAGTTCGGAACGGGTTATGCGGGGACTTGGGGTACTGTCTGACGGATGGAAAGGGCCGTGGAGCGAGCGATTTTGCCAGGGTTGTTTTGCCCACTTGACGCGGGCCGATCAGGCCGACAGCGGGGTATCGCTGTAACAGGGAGAGCAGGTCTTCGGTGACAAGGCGCGGGATCATGTCCGTAAAATTGAAGTGGGAGTTCGGAATTACGGATAAATATAGGGCGAGTTCTTTAAAATCCCTCGTTATCCTAGGTGCGCCAAAAAATCGCGCAGGGATATCACCCTGACTCCGCCCTCTTTGGGGTAAGAATCGCCTTCAGGCACGATGACGTATTTATAGGCCGGTTTCAAATCTTCTATACACTGGTAAAAGCCCTTGCTCAAGACGGGCGCGGACGAGAACTTGATTTCGATACAATACATTGTACCTGACGGGTCAATGAGCAATAGATCGGTCTCCGCCCCATGTTGTGTGCGGTAAAAGTAGTATTCCCACTTGCGGCGGGTGGCCCGCATGATTTGTTCAATGACATACCCTTCCCAAGAACCGCCAAGCGCGGGGTTGCCCAGCAGCGCGTCATAGTCGCGGATGCGCAACAAGTGGTGCAGAAGACCAGAATCCCGGATATAGATCTTGGGGGTTTTGACCAAGCGTTTTCCTGTATTAGAGAACCAAGGCAGGAGGCGGTTTACCAAAAAGCCGCCCTCCAGTAAATCAATGTACTGGGTGATGGTGGCGCTCCGGCTATCCAGAGAATTGGCAAGGGAGGTAACGTTCAGCAGTTGCCCGTGCAAGTGCGCAAGCATCCGCAACAAGCGAGAAAAAAGCGCAGGCGTAAGATTATAGCCCAGTTCCCGCAAGTCGCGCTCCACAAAAGTCCGGGTAAAACTGTCAAACCATTCCGCCACCAAATCCTCATCAGGCATTGCCAACACATTGGGGAAACCGCCCCGCATCCAATGTACTTGCCAGCTGGCAATGCCCTCGGCTTCGAGCAAGGAAAAAGGCATGAGTTCTGTAAAAAACACCCGCCCCGCCAAGGATTCTGAAACGCCCTTGATAATAGACGGTGATGCCGAGCCTAACAGAATAAACCTCGCCGGGTCACGCCGCTCGTCTATTAGAGAACGCAACTGGCTGTAGAGCATCGGCAAACGCTGGATCTCGTCTATCACGACGCATTTTTCGGTGTGTTCCCGAAGGAAAAGGCCGGGAGAAGCGAGTTTGTCAAGGTCTTGCTCATCCTGCAAATCCAGATAAATGGAGGGTTTGCCCAAGCGGGTTTGCAGGTGCTTTGCCAAGGTAGTCTTGCCGACCTGCCGCGGCCCAATGATGTTGGCTGCTGGGAAAACGCTCAGGTTCTTGAGGATGGTCTCGGTGATAGCGCGGGTAATCATACCGCAAAGATAGAGGCTAACCGAGTAATTTTTCTTTTTTTTGTAGGGATTACTCGGTTGGAGCGGGAGCCAAAGAAGCAGGATTTTCAGGATTGATAGGATTTGCCAGGATTGTTTCAGGCTCGGCATCCTATAAAATCCCATAAATCATGCAAATCCTGATTTTATCGGCATGAGATCGTGCCAGTACAGCCAATCATTGATGAACTCTGCGTTTTCGGGCGTTGTGTCCATGCTGGCGATGTCGGCAGGGCTGATGTACTGCACGCGCTCGCTGCCCGGCTCTGTAATACCCAGGCGGATTGTGCTGCCTTGCTCGGATTTGGGGTCTATGTCCACAATTTGGGCTGGCTTGATCTCCGTTTTGCCGCCATTAAGCGCAAAACGAACCGTTGCTTCTATTGGGAAGGTCAGATTGTCGGACAGGTAGTAATACCAGCCCATCAATTCTTCCTCCTCGTCGTAACAGTCCACGATGACTTCGTAGAGGATGCGGTGGGTGCGTGCGGGGTCATCTGTTTTAGGCATAGAAAGGTGGGTTGTCATTAAAACGAGATTTCTCGGCCACAGGCTGGTTCGACGCAATCCGGTTGCGCTGGATGTGGGTTGGAAGAGATAAGGTTTGCATGATGAAATGAGTATAAGTGTGGTCGCAATCCGCTTTCGCTGGATATGGGTTGGAAGCGGAAATATCTGTGGTGGTTGACTGTGTTTGCCCGGGTCGCAATCCGCTTTCGCTGGACAATGCTTTGGAAGGACATTGGGCCCTGCTGCCGGAAAAGAGTCTGTGATTGTCGCAATCCGCTTTCGCTGGACAATGCTTTGGAAGCAAAATAAATCATTCACCCGCCCCGTTTGGGGTGTAAGTCGCAATCCGCTTTCGCTGGACAATGCTTTGG
>JANMME010000227.1:0-3995 GCA_031373015.1 Saprospiraceae bacterium | reverse complement strand
AGGAGGTTTGCGGAAAGGCAATGGATTCATTGTCAATAATTTAACGGCTGTTTTTATGACCCACAAAATAAATGTTCACCCGGAAATGTCACATTACTGTGTACAAATGTTCCGATAGGTGCAATGTTCGCACCTTTTTTTGACTTTTGTCGCTGGTGGGTACAAGTTTTTTTGAAGGATGTGCAGAATCTCCGTCGCCGCACGGTGTACGGCCTCTATGTCGGCCCGTGCAATGGGCACCTCCAACAAGTGGTTTTTGCTCCGGGTGTACACCAGATAGCCCCGGTTTACCGTCTTGCCGAAGTTCTCCTCGATCAGCCAGGCGTAGCAAGCCAGTTGCGTACGGTAGGTATCGTACAACTTGTCTTCCCACTTGGCAAACTTATAGTCCAAGGGCGCCATCGTGCCGTCCGAAAGTTCCAGCACCTCGTCCACCTCTCCGCGCAAAAGTTCATTAGTCAGATAAGCGTCGATCACCTTCGCTGTAGCGCCAATGCGTCGCCGCAGGTAGCCAGTATTCTGCGCCTCCTTCCGATCGTGCATCTCACGACCTTGCATTACCTTGTACTGCTTCTCCTCGTGCTGCGGAATCCGCAACACATACTCGAAGAACGTGAACCTCGGACAGTACAGGTACTGAATGATATGAGATGGCGTGATGCTGAACATTTTTATGTTTAAAAAAACAAGGCGCGTACCTCGTCGGTCATCAATTTTTTGTCAAATGCCTGCCCCAGCAGTACGGTATTCTTCAACTCGGGTTTGCTCATCGGGAAAATGTACACCTTGTCGGTGTCCACATCAATCTCGTCCCCGATGCGAAGCTCGAGCGTGTCCTTCTCGTGCGCGTCCATTGTGCCCAGAAAACAACTGTATTGCACCCGGTACAGCCCCGATTGCTTGCAAATTTTGGCCACCCGGCTGCGGGCGCGGTCTTTTTCAATGTCATAGAGAACCCAGAGAATCATGGTAGTTGTTGATTTGGTGATTTGGTGATTACAGACCTTCCAAGTTTTGAAAACTTGGAAGGTCTACCTACGCCCCTGCTTCAGGGCACAACCACTTCCAACTCCGCTTCCGATGGCTCACCTGTCAGCAGCGTCTGCGCGAATCGGTGCGCGTCCAGTTGCAGGATCGTAGCGCGGGTGCGATTGCGACCGCTGTAACGGATCGGATCATCTTCCAAATAAGCGTTGTAATGCTCCATGAGCAGTTTTTTGCCTTCGGCATTGAGGCTGTATCCGCCAGTGACGGCATCCGTGTGCGTTTGATTCACCTTTTTTCCTGAAAAAAGCGAGAACACCACTTTATCCGCCCAAAACCGATAAGGCTCGATAAAATCAAATACCAGGCTCTTGAAGTTATAGTCGTCTCGGTGCAAGAAACCCACAAAGGGGTCAAGCCCCGCCAACATCAGAGCGCGCTCCACCCGGGCATACAGCACTCCGTAAGCATAGTTGAGAAAAGCGTTGAACGGGTCTTTCGCCGGGCGACTGCTGCGGCCAGTGAATTGCCATGCCGTTGGCATAACAAAAGCCACCGTTTCAAAATACAAACGCCCCGCCGTACCCTCCCAGCCCTGCAAACTGTTGGCGATTTGGTCAAGGTGTGGCGCAGTGGCAGCAGCAATGCTGCCGCGCAACTGCTCTATGCGCTCCACTTTATCCGTCAGAAAATCGTGGTGCTGCGGGCGGTGCTTTTTCAGGTCGCGCACGAAATCAGCCTGATGGTCCAACTTGGCGCACAACCATTTTTTCACCCATTCCAGCGCCCGACCGTCGAGGCTTGCCTCCAACTGCCGCTTTCGGATGAGGGTCGTGCTACCCAGTTTCGAGTGCCACACCCGCCCCAGCGGCGTACCGTTGTTTTCCAAAAACACAATATCCACGTTGTGCTGCAAGGCTAGGGCCACTGCATCGCTGCTCAGCGCCGTGCCCTTGTTCAGCCAGATACTTTTCACTTTGTGCGCTGCCACTAGATTACTGGCCCAGGCGCCGTCGTCCTGTTTTTTGCGCACATCGAACATCGCGTCTTTCACGTGCAGGTAGAGGCCGTAGGTATTTAGATGAAGTTGCATAACAAGACTTATTGGTAAAGGATCAATCCAACTTGTTTTTTATGGGTTTGTCCTTACTTTAGCCGCTCTACCACGCCATAACCGCGCGAAACACTTTTCCCCAGCCCCACCCAATCCGGCAATATTGCATTGGTGGTGAACTCGCCGCCGATGGCCGTCATTAGGTTGTCCTTGAAGCCCGTTCGTTTTTCCTCCTGCGGGCGCACGGTGGCCATAACCCGCAGCCCCTCTGGCAGGAACAAGCCCACACCTTTGAAAAAACTCAGCATGTTGCCCGTCAGTATCCTGCCCAACATGGCACGGCGCTCATCGGGGCTTTTTTGCATGAATTCGGGGTAGTTTTGCTGGTTGAGCGGCATCCAAAGCGTGGCGAAACGGTAATCCGTCAGTCCCTCCCCTACCCCGACGGGCGTGTTCTGGAACGAGATGTCGCGCTCCATCACCGAGTGTTTCCGTCCCGCGATGTCGAGCGATTTCATCTGGAAGAACAACTCCGCCAGCAGTTTGGCGCCTTCCTGCAAGCCCACCAGCACGGGCATCCCATCCAACACTTTGTACTGCACCAAGGGGTAGCCATAGCGCGTACGCCCATCGTCGTAGTGGTTGTGCAACAGGGGCGAGTGCTCACGGAATACGTTGCCAAAGTAGCCCCGGAGCTGGGCGGCGGCGCGCTGGGGGAGCTGGATTTCTGGGAAGGTGATGGTGGTGAGGGGGAGGGTGGTGGTGTTCAAAGGCATAAGGAGAAAGTTTGAGATTCTGTGGTAGCACCAGATTCTCTTATAAACCCAGTTTCCTGATCATATTGTTCTGGCAAAGCAAGTTTGATGTCCTTTGAAAGGTCGTCCAAATTCCCTGTGTACCATTTAGGCACGGCGATAATGCGCTGGTGAAAATCTTTTTTGAAATCCGCTTCAAATTCTTCTTTGCTGATCTCACGGGTTTGCCAACGGTCAAAAGCGGCTTTTACTTCAATTGCTCTTTTGTCACAAAGGACAAAAACTGATATGGTATTGGGGGCTTCTTTGATAACCTGAAAACATTCATCTAATTTCCCGTATTCCAATTTTTTCATTGCGTCAAAAACGCAAATAGACTCGTCGTAACCTTGGATCATGATTTCACCAAAGTAATCAGTCACCATCTTCAAGTAGTCGCCTTCTAGAATTTCAGGTTTGTTCGTTAAAGCCGCCCTTGCTTGGTCGTCGGTCATGCGCCCATAAATTTTTTGACAATCTTTGAAATCCACGATAAATAGCGGCTTATGCGGCACCTCTGGATTGAGCGGATTACTTTGACGATTGATGCGGCCAGCCACTTGCACGATGCTGTCGATCGGCCCCAAGTCGCGGAATCCCATGTCAAAATCGAGGTCAACGCCTGCTTCAACGACTTGTGTGGCGATAAGAATAGGCTTTTGCCCTGCCTCCAAATCCTCTTTAATTTGCTGAATCCGTTTCTGTCGATGCGCCGGGACGATATTTGTGGAAAGACAGTAAAGCGGGTTCGGCAGATTATGCTCTTCTAAAAAATCTTTCACCGCTTGAAACAAATCAATGCTCCGGTTCACCTTGTTCACTACTATCAGGCAAGATTTGTCTGGCTGCCATTTTTCAGCAAAAACCTTTTCCAAAAACACCTGTTCCGCTTCGTCTTTTCCCAAATCAACTTCGAGTAATGGAACGATTTTGGTTCGTTTATATTCGGCAAAAATTTCCTGAAAATCAGTCAATAGTTCTTCCGCTTGACAATCTTCTCGAGAAACCCCTTCATTTTTCAATAGTTTTTCATACGCCAAATGCATGATTTCTGGCTTGGTAGCTGTCATCAGCAGCACACGAGTATTCAAAAAACGGGTGAGATAAAATAAGGCCGCACCGACTACGGGCAATAAATCCAGCCGCAAGGTTTGCACTTCGTC
>JANMME010000225.1:0-10722 GCA_031373015.1 Saprospiraceae bacterium | reverse complement strand
TCCGTGTCATCTGTGTTCCACACGATTAATTAGCCGTTCATTCATGGAATTCAACAACTCCGCCGCTGAATCCCCTTCCAAACCCAGCCATTCTCCCACTGTTTGAAATATCTTTTCAGGGCCACTTCCGGCTTCCCGCATCGCTTTCAGAGAAGTCGAACCAGCCGATTTGGACAGTTTTTCGCCCCCATCGCCCAGCACCAGCGGGTGGTGTAAAAAATTGATTTTCAAAAAATTATCCTCTGAAAGCACTTGGGCCAAAAAGCATTGGGCTGTAGTTGAATCCTCCAAGTCTGCCCCGCGCACAATGTGGGTGATACCAAAATGCAGGTCGTCTGTGAAGCTTGCCACCTGATAAGCAGGAACACCATCCCGCCGCCGAACGGTGAAGTCTGCCAACGGGAAACCGGGCGGGGTTTTGATGCGCCAGGCCACGTCGGGAGCATCAAGGCTAAGGCCCTGTTCACGAAACTCGGGCGGATAACCATTATTAAAAGGCTCTAAATCGCGTCGAGATTTTTGGCAGGCAAAAAGTAAATTCCGCTCCCGAAGCTGTTCCAGTACTGTGAAGTAGCGTTGGAGATTGGCAGACTGGCAAATGGGTGGATTTTTACCCGCCCCCGCCTGCCACGCCTTGGTGGGCAGGGAAGCCAAAGCGTAGGAGGGGGTGAGTGGTGATTGGTTTACCCGCCGTAGCGCGTAGCGCGAAGGAGGGTGGATTGTTGATGGATCAGGATTGGCATCACAGTCCAATTCAAGCCAGTCTAAGGTTTCAAAAATGTCGCCCAAGTATTCGGGCCTAATCCGTTCATTGTCAAGGTCATCTATGCGAAGATAGATTTTAGCGGTGGCCCCGTTTGAAGCAAGTCCACCGCTGTATTTCGCCGCCAGCCAATTCAGCGTAAAGTTGAGCGCATTGCCCAAATGGAGAAAGCCAGAAGGCGTGGGGGCAAGCCGCAACTTGCTTTCAAAAGTGACGCTACTGGCAAAATCAAAGAATCGCTGCGAGAAAGCCTCCATCAGACTATCAGGTGATCTGTCAGGTCGGGTTTGTCCTCATCGTCGCCTTCTAAAAGTTGCGTGGCATCTGCGAATGCGAAAAAATGGGCACAGGTCATGGCAGGGGCAGTGTAGAGCAGGCCAATGCCACAGAGCAAAATGCCGCCAGCAGCGATGAGGCCGGAAAGGATAAGAAAACCAAGCATATTGCCCCAATTTCGGGCAATGAGTTTGCGGCTTGCATCAATCGCTTCGAGCGGCCCTACCTCATAAAACCAGGCAATTTGCAAGGCCCAGAACAAGAAGAGGCCCACTACCAAGCCCCCTAACAAAATCAGGGCCAAGCCAATCCCAAAGAGCGACATATCCACCATTTCACCGAGACCGGGAATATCCTCAAAAAGTGGATAGGCATTTACCATTTCCATAACCCAATCGGCCATACCCGCTTTGTACCAAACGAGCAGCCCGGGCAAAATGGCCAGCAAACTAATAACGACCATCAAAAGGTAGGTGAAGATGAGTGGGCCAGCCTTCTTAAAGCCTTTGAAAAATTCTCCAAAATCTGGCTTGTGCCCACGCAAAACCATATAAGTAAATTGCGCATAGCCAACACTCAAAATAGGGCTGACGGCCATGCTCAATAAAAAGCCAATGTATGGCAAAGACTGGCAGAAAAAATTGATCACACCGCTGACAAGCACAAAGGCGACCAATAGCCCAAAGTTGTCGTTCATAAACTTGAAGCCACGATTGATATAGTCGCCCATGCGGAACGGGATAGGGGCTTCGCTGAGGGTACGTTGGAGGCGTGAAACAGAGAAATTCATAGGGAACTTAGGTTGGTAGATATTGTGTTAGGCAATATTGCTATGGGCAAAGGTGATAAAACAACACATAAATTTTTCACAATACTCCTAAATTTTCAAAAAGGCATTTTACTTTGGCGGCATATTTGAGCGGCTGTGTGCAACGAAACAACTCACACAGCCTTTTACTTTCACGAAACCATTTCTTACCCATGGAAAACATTGAAGAACCCCTTGACGCCCAACAAAACAACCAATCGCCCAACGAACTCGAACTCACCGAGGGCTTGGTGAGGCATTGGCTCAGCATTTCGAGTTGGGCCATGTTTTTATCTATTCTGCTTTTTTTGGCTTGTGCCATAGTACTCATCTGGGGCTATCTAAGCCTGCAGGTCGCGCGAGCCGACGAGTTTGGTGTGGTGCTTTTCTATTTGCCATTTGCGGCGGCGCTTTTTGTCCCAGCCTTATTGCTTTGGCTTTTTCAGTCAAAACTCAAAAAGGCTTTTTATGAAGAATCGCCGGAACTCTTAGAAAACTCATTCCGTGCATTTCGCCATTTTTATCTCTTGGCTGCTATCCTGAGCATTGTTGGGATTGTACTATACATAAGTATATTGGTCACGGCCCTCCTTAATGCGCCTGCTGCTGCCACTCTGCCCGAGTAGCCGCACTTCTCTTCCCTATTTACACTCAAAAAATTGATAAACAATGGAATACATCCAAAATCCAACACCGCAAAAATTCCAATACACGCCAGCCACCAAACAGGAATGGCTTTCCACCAGCACATGGGCAGTTTACTTTGCTGTACTTGGCTTTGTGCTATCCGGGCTTTATATCATAGCCTTATTGTTTACGCTGTTTTTCCTTGTCAAATCTTCCGGCATGGTGGGCATGTACCTCAATTTTTTGCCCTCTAGCGTCTTATTTGGGATGATCTTGCTCCTGCTGATGTATGTCGCCGCGATTTTTGTGATGTTTTTTGGCAGCAGACACCATTTGCGTTTTTCTCAAAGCATCAAGCAGGCGTTAAAGCATAACAATCAAACAGTATTGGAAGATGCCTGGCGGAGCATGCGCAAGGCGTGGAAAGTTTATGGTATTTATACCGTTGTGATGCTTGGTGTGTATTTTGTGGTGCTGGTCTCTGTCGGTTATGTGATGCAGAACAGCCCATTGCTGCGGGGATATTAAAGCAACAAGTTTCAAGTTGAAAGTTCCAAGCATGCCAGGTGCCTTTTAACTTTCCACGATTACCTTTGCATTGCTATCAAATACAATCTTTTGATGGGCGAGTTCCTGAAACAACCTCCTTTTCATTTCACCATTTTTCAAAATCTTTATTTATGAAAAACACCCTGATTATCTTCTTGCTCTTGATTGGCTTTTCTACCCAGGCTCAGAGCGTTCTTGACCCGACCGATTACCGTTTAAAAAAGAACGAATTTTACGCCTCATACAGTCCTCCGTTTTTTTCAGGTACAGAAATCGGGCTAGCGATTACGTCTGCCATTTTTGGTGGGTTAATTGATGCTATTTTCGGAACGGTCAGTGAAGAGGAATACCATTCCACTGGCATGTTTCACTTAGGTTACAATCGTTTTTGGGGGCAACGCTTCAGTACGGGATTTGAATTAGCCTATAACCGTTTTACTATAGATGGATTTACCTCCCCTGGCGGCACAAAGGAATATTCCTATCGTTTGCACACTTTACAGCCGCAATTGCGTGCCGATTTTCGGTATATCTCTAGGCCCAAATTTCAAATGTACTCTGGTGCTCATATCGGCGTAATTTTTGGAAAAACGCGTTCTATCGATTATAATTCATCCGGCATGATTATAGATGATGAACGCTCAGGCTGGGAACTCAATACTGAAGACCCATCCTTCGTTTTTCATTTCAACCTGCTAGGCTTTCGTTTCGGCCGCAATAGGGCGTTTTTCACAGAACTCGGTTTTGGCCTTAATAGCTTGGTTCGAGGGGGGGTGCAAGCCCGTTTCTGACCAAAAAGGGGAGTTAGGCTCAAATGCCGTTTGATAAATAAATCGAAAATCATACAACAGCCCGCGACATTACTTGTCGCGGGCTGTTATATTTTGCCTCAATTCAAAATGTGCTTCACCCTAGGTCTGTGGGGCGTAATATCCCCCAATTTGGCCTTTTTCATCTCTTCATAAGCCGTAAAGTCGCCCTCAAAGAAAACCACTTCGGCGTCGTCTTCAAACGACAGAATGTGCGTGGCCAGACGGTCGAGGAACCAGCGGTCGTGGCTGATGACCAATGCGCAGCCTGCAAAATTCTCCAGGGCTTCTTCCAGGGCGCGAAGGGTGTTCACGTCAATATCGTTGGTCGGTTCGTCCAATAGGAGCACGTTTCCGCCCTCTTTGAGGGTCATGGCCAAGTGAACGCGATTGCGCTCTCCCCCGGAACAAACACCGAGTTTTTTTTGCTGGTCGGCCCCGGCAAAGTTGAAACGGGAAAGGTAGGCGCGGGCATTCACAGTCGCATTTCCGACCGTAATAATGTCGTTGCCTTCACTCACTATTTCATAAATAGTTTTTTCGGGCAACAGGTTTTCGTGGCTTTGATCCACATAGCTCATTTGTACCGTGTCGCCGATAATAACAGTTCCTGTATCTGGCTTTTCTCGTCCGGTCAGGATTTTAAACAGGGTAGATTTGCCCACTCCGTTTGGCCCGATGATGCCCACAATGCCATTGGCTGGAATTTTGAAGGAAAGGTTTTCAAAGAGTACCCGGTCGCCTTTGCCCGAGCTGGAGGGGTATGATTTGCTAATCCCCTGAACCTCAATAACATTGTCGCCCAATCGAGGCCCGTTCGGGATCCAGAGTTCGAGTTTTGCTTCTTTTTCTTTGCCCTCTTCACCCGCCATTTTTTCGTAGGCACTCAAACGTGCTTTGCCTTTAGCCTGACGGCCTTTGGCGCCCATTCGCACCCATTCCAATTCATGTTCGAGTTGTTTGCGGCGTTTGTCTTCAGATCGTTCTTCCTGGGCCATTCGCTTGGTCTTTTGTTCGAGCCAAGTGGTGTAGTTGCCCTGCCAAGGAATGCCTTCACCCCGATCCAATTCAAGTATCCAACCTGCCACGTTGTCGAGGAAGTAACGGTCGTGCGTTACAGCGATGACGGTGCCTGGGAAATTCTGGAGGTATTGTTCCAGCCACTGCACGGACTCTGCATCCAGGTGGTTGGTAGGTTCGTCGAGCAGGAGGATGTCGGGCTGGCTGAGCAGCAGTCGGGCCAGTGCCACGCGACGGCGTTCGCCACCCGAGCAGATTTTGATTGGGCGCTCATCTTCGGGGCAGCGGAGCGCGTCCATAAAAACACCCAGCTTGTAGTCCAGTTCCCAACCGCCCAAGTGTTCGATCTGTTCGAGCACTTCTCCTTGACGATCAATGAGTTTCATCATTTCGTCGTCGTCGGTCACGACGCCCAGTTTCTCGCCGATGTCCTCGTTTTCCTTGAGCAGATCCACGATGGGCTGCACGCCTTCTTCTACGATCTGACGGACGGTTTTGGTGTCGTCGAGTGTAGGCTCTTGTTCCAGAAAACCGATTTTGAACTGCTTTTCAAACTCGATTTTGCCCTCGTAATTCTGGTCAATCCCGGCGATGATTTTCAGCAAAGTAGATTTGCCGGAGCCATTGAGGCCGAGCACGCCAATCTTGGCGCCGTAGTAAAACGAGAGCCAGATATTCTTGAGCACCTGTTTTTGCGGAGGGAAGGTTTTGCTGACCCCCGACATGGAGAAGATTATTTTTTCGGACATCTTTTATGAAGTGATAAAGCGATGAAGTCATGAAGTGATTTGATGAGTGGGCGCGGCTAAAATCACTTTATGACTTTATCGCTCCATCACTTCATAAATGCGGGCGCAAAGGTCGCTCGAAGACGGGAGAATTTGGAAGCTGAAAGAAAGTTTGTCTGTAATATTTGCAAGCAGAACCTCTATTTTCACGGCGTACAACAACACCCATAATTGCTTATGCTACGCCCTTTTCTTTACCTCGCCCTTTGTTGCTCCATCTTATGCCTCCCCATTGCAGGGTCGGCTCAGCCTGATACGGTGCTCATAGGTGCTTATGTCACGGACATTTATGACATAAAATTGAACGAGAACAGTTTCTCTGCCCAATTCTGGGTTTGGTTCAATTTTTCAAATGGGAAACTGGACCCCATGGAAAGCCTCGAAATTCCGAACGCAAAAGAATTTGTAAGCCCAAATTTTTTCAGAGACAGCGTTCCCAAAAAACATATTTTTTGGTACAGCAAAAACTATACTGCGGTCTTCAAAAAGGAATGGGACATCCGTCGTTTTCCTTTTGATGAGCAGAAAATGACCCTTGAACTGGAAGAAGGCACAAGCGACCTTGAATCATTGGTATATGTTGTTGATAAGCCCAATACAAAACTTGACTCGGCAATAAGACTCCCAAATTGGGAGATCACTAGGTTTGAATTAATCAACAAACCCAAGTGGTACCATTCATCCTTCGGCGACCCTGAATTGAATGAGGGAAGCGCTTATGCTCACGCGGAATTGAACATCTATATCAAACGCAATTCGTTGGGTTTGTTCTTTTCCTTGTTCACAGGCATGTATGTTGCGTTTTTCATCTCGTGGCTGGTCTTTTTTATTGAACCTAAGTATGTTGACCCACGCTTCGGGTTGTCGGTAGGAGGGCTTTTTGCTTCTGTGGGCAACAAGTACATTGTAGACTCTGTGCTTCCTCAATCTACCACTTTTACGCTGGTGGACAAACTGCATATCCTCAATTTTTCTTTTCTCCTCGTGTGCATCGTAATGTCGGTGATATCGCTTCGGCTTTGGAATAATGGGAAAGAGAAGGAGTCGGCTAGGTTTGACCGGTGGGCTTGGAAGATTGTTCTTTTGCTGTACCTGGTGTCGAATTTGGGGCTGATTTGGGGGGCGAGTCGGGGTGGGTGAGTTTGGGATTTGGGGATATTTTAGTAGCAAGTTACAATGCTTAAAAACTTCATAGACATGACAAAAACAATCAGCCTAATCTTGCTTTTTGATTTTATTGCGCATTTGAGCCCCGCTCAAGTAAATCAATTCCCTTTCCCCATGGAGAATGCACAATGGTTCACGGCCATGAACAGTTGCAATGAATTGTCTGATTTTTTGTTTTACACCTGTCAGGACACAATAGTTGACGGGCATACTTATACCCTTTTAGTAAAACGCTACGGGGATACTTTTATACCCAAACCCCACGGTTGGCTTCGCCGCGAAGGGGAAAAAGTGTATTACCGGGTAGATATGGATTCAACCGAAAATCTACTGTATAATTTTGCATTGTTAGCGGGAGATACTGCGCGCCTGGTTCGAAGGGTTCAAAAAATCGCAGGGCCCTCAATTTTGAAAGACCTTTATTTCAAGGTAAAAACACTCGATTCTGTTCTGGTGAATGGAGATTGGCGCAAGCGTTGGACATTTGTATGTACTGACCCTCTTTTTTGTGATGATATCTGGATAGAAGGCATTGGCTCCAATTTTGGCCCTGTTGACCGAATCTATTGTGTTGAAAATGGCAATAACATTGTCCATTTAAATTGTTTGTGGCTCAATTTAGCATTGGAATATCGAGATCCTCAAGCAGATATCTGTGCTTTCCTGCCGATGCCAGATTGTCCGGTTTTGGTGGAAATGACCGAACCGCTCGCTTCAGGTATTTCCATCTTCCCTAACCCATTTTCAGAATTCCTGACCGTTTCATTTTCAAGAGAAGTTTCGCCTTCGACCAATATTCATCTGTTTGATATTTTGGGAAACACCATAGAAATTCGTTCGCAAAAAACGGATAACACGTTTCATCTCGAATGCAGCAATATTCCTCAAGGAATCTATTTTTTGAAAATTGACAATGAGGAAAAATCGAAGAGGCCTCAGATTTTCAAGGTGTTAGCGGATTGAGTCGCTTCCCAAAAAAATGCGTGTCCACGGCCATCCTCGGAAAACTGGCGGGCAACGCCTCTGGCGCAATGGGTGAGAATTCATTCCTGACGTAAAGTCGAATTGCTGCTTGCAAACGCTCGATCGTGCCAAGATAAAGGGCCGTGATCCCGTTCTGCAAAGCCCAAGTCTGTAAAGTGTACAATAATTGCTGGGCAAGCCCCCTACCCTGTCCCCGCCAGTCGGCCCGCACAAACATCTTGCGGATGCAGCCTATGCCCCCGCCGCAATCAATCAGGGCAATAGTGCCCACCACTTCCCCTTCCGACACGGCGACCCAAAAATTGCCACCATTTTGCTGGTAAACAGCCGAAATCATCAACAAGTCAGGCTGATCGGCCAAAGTGTTTATTCCGGAGTATCTGACCCCCTCATTCCGGAGGTTTGACCCCCTATGTGGATAAGTACGGCACAAGTTGGGCGTTAAGGTAGTTGGTTTAGATTTTTTCGTCTGCTTTTTCCTTTCAATTCGATGCGGTGTGCTCTTGGGATGATTCGGTCGAGGATCGCATCGGCCAGTGTTGGCTCGTTGAGGTATTCATACCATTTACCTATTGGCAGTTGTGAGCAAATGATGGTTGAACTTACTTCGTATCGGTCTTCCAGAATTTGGAGCAGGATGAGTTTGACCTGCTGGGTAATGGGTTGAAGTCCAAAATCGTCGAGGATGATGAGTTGGGCTTTTTTGAGGAGGTTGAGCCATTTGATGAGGGTTCCATCGGTTTTGGCGATAGCGATCTGTTCGCTCAGGCGGTTGAGGTTAAAGTAGAGTGTTCGGTGGCCGGAAGCGCAAGCCTGATGCCCGAGGGCACAGGCGAAGAAGGATTTTCCGCAACCGGTGGCACCGGTGATGAGAATGTTTTCTGCGCGTGACAAGAAGGCCATGTCGGCCAGTGCGGCGAGCCTGTCGGGCTGGAGGTTTCGGTCTTCCGAACAGTGGACATCGGACAGGGTAGCGCGGTATCGAAGTTTGCTTGTATGTAGAAAGAGTTCCATTCTGCGCTGTGCGCGGTGTTGGACTTCGGCATCCACCAGGACAGCGATCATTTCATGAGCGGGAGGGTACTGGTTGACGGGCAGTAAGAGCGTAGCTTCATAAGCGGAAGCCATTCCGGTGAGCTTGAGCCGTCTCATGCTTTGCAGTGATTCATTTTTCATGCGCGGTGTTTTTCAATGTTGACAGTTTTATTGATAGTATTCGCAGCCCCGGATGTTTTCATGTAGGCCGAGGCTGAGTTGTACAGGTTGTTCTTCGACCTGGTCGAGTTTGAGTTGGAGGATTCGTTTGAGCATATTGTAAGTGGCTTTTTCGGCAGCCTGACAGCGTTTTGCGGCTTGTTCAAGTCGCTGGGGCGTATATTTTTTGGCCAGTTGGAGGATGCCCTTGCAGCTGTTGTATGCCTGCGCTTCCTGGATACGGCCCAGAAGGACCTGCTGTATGGCCCATTGGGTGGCCGGGCCAATGAGCCGGCCTTGCTCGAGGAAGTAAGCAGCGTCATAGCCTTGTGCCTGTTTCCATTCCAGGTGGTGGCGGGGCAGGTGCTCTTCGCGGGTCTGGTAGCGGTATTCCGGCCCGCGCTGCGACAGGCGCTGGTGCGTGGCAACGCGTTTTTGGGCCACATAGACTTCTACGGTGTGGCTGGTGTAGAGCACTTCGGACTGTTTGCCTGCACACTGCCAGGGCACGGAATAGAAGTTCTTTTCCTGGCCTAAAAAGACATGGTAATTGCGCTGGACTTTTGCGCTCGCAATCTTTTTGATCTCGAACATGTCGGCTGGAAGTGGCCGCATTTGGGGCAGTTCGTACTGTTCGTAAAGGGACAGCCTTGACCCGCTTTTCTTTTGGTAAGGCTGCGTGTTGTGTCGCGTTAATTGCCCAAGGATGGCTTCGTTGAGTTCTTCGAGGCTGTGAAAAACCTCTTGGCGCAGCGGCGCGTAAATGCGGCGGTACACCTGCGTCACGCCATTCTCCACGCTGGCCTTGTCTTTGGGCGTGGCTACGCGGGCAGCTTGCAGGTCAATCTGATAATGTGCGCCCAATTGCTCGCACAACTGGGTAAAAGTGGGCTCGTAGCGGTCCGGCCGGCTCACATAAGCCTTCAGGTTGTCCGACAGGAGCACCTTGGGGAGGGCGCCCAAAAACAGCAGGGCCTGGTTCAGGCCATGGATGAAATCCGCCAGGCTTTGCGACGGCAGGGCGATGCAAAAACTATATTGGGAAAAAGGCAGTACCGCTACCAACACTTCGCAAGCATGTTCTTCGCCAGTGCCCGGGTCTACCCAGTGCATTTTCTTGCCGGCAAAGTCCACCATGAGCACTTCGCCGGGCTTGTGCTCCAGGGCCAGCGTCAGGTCCCGCTGGGCCACCTGACGGCGCAGGTGCTCGCAAAACTGGCTGTAGCCATAACCGTCCAGGTGTGCTGTGCGGTATTCCTGCCACAACAATTCGCGCGTTACGCCAACCCGGCGCAGCTCGCCGACCCAATATTCGACTTTCTGCTCGAACACAGATGCACGTTTGTCCGCCTGGCTGCCATGAGGCGCGTGAACAATCCTGCTCAAGGTTTCCTCCTCCAGTTCCAAGAGCACAGATAGATCGGCCGAATACGCCTCGGCGCGCCGAATATACTCCCGAACCGTGTTCTTGGACACCTTCAACTGGCGGGCAGTGGCCTTGATCGAGCCGTTGGCCAGGTAATTGCGCAGCAAGGTTTTGATCTGATCCATACGTTTTTTCTTTGCCATCATTCCATTGTTTAGGTGGAAAACTGGCGATTTTATCCGTATGAATCCACATTTTTTCCCAGAGGGGCAGACCTCCGGAATGTTACTAACATTCAGGGGGGTCAAACCTCCGGAACAGGGGGGTCAGATGAAATCGGAACAGGGGGGTCAGATAGACCGGAATATACA
>JANMME010000202.1:0-4670 GCA_031373015.1 Saprospiraceae bacterium | reverse complement strand
CATCGAGTACGAATTGCCAGTCTTTCAGGCTCATTTCGTGAAAAGCGGAGTCGCGCTGAAGTCCGGCATTGTTTACCAAAATATCTACGGTACCAAAAGTGGCGGTGGTTTCCTTGAACATAGCCACCACTTGATCTTCCTTGCTGACGTCCGCCTTGAAAGCAATGGCGATACCGCCCATGTGATTGATTTCATCCACAACTTGTTGGGCGGCTTCGTCGCCAAAAACATAGTTGACCACTACGTTCGCGCCGTCACGCGCCATGGCTACTGCTATGGCCCGCCCGATGCCGGAATTGGCCCCTGTCACGATACAGGTTTGTTTTTTGAGGCGATTATTCGGTTGCTGATACATATTGAATGTGGGTAAGCGTTGAGATTGAGAAAAGGTTATGGCTGAATCGGCACAAGCGTTTTAGCGCAATTTTGGCCCGGCGATCTTACCGCCGTTCAGGGTCCGAATCTTGTATAAACCCGTGTGTGCGGTCAGGTAAAGTGTTTTGCCGTCTGCGTCTCCCCAGGCCATGTTCGCCGGGCGCTCTGGGCCAACAATTTTGCCGAGGTATTTTCCTTCGGGGGAAAGCACCCACACACCACCAGGGGCTGACACGAAAAGGTTTCCTTCCAGATCTACCTTTACCCCATCCAAGGCCTCATCGCCGTCTGTAAAACTGAAGTCGAAGAAGACCTTACCATTGGCCAGCTTGCCATTGGCATCCACTTCAAAACGCCATAGTGTTTTCGTATGGTGGATGTCGCGGATATCCCAGTTGGCTATGTACAGGTATCGCTCATCGGGGCTGAAAGCGATGCCGTTCGGACCGCCCAGTGCAGTGGTCAATAATTCGGTCTGCCCATTCTTGATGCGGTAAACACCCTGATGCAGGGTTTCCTTTTTCGGATCGCTGTAGTTTTTAGGCAAGCCATAAGGCGGGTCAGTGAAATAGACCGTTCCGTCCGATTTCAGAACCAAATCATTGGGGCTGTTGAGTTTTTGCCCCAGAAAGTTGTCAGCAAGTACCGTAATCGGCCCTTTCTTTTCGTGGCGAACCACTCGTCGGTTACCGTGTTGGCAGACGATAAGCCTACCTTCAACATCAAGGGCCAAACCGTTGGAACCCGGTTGATGGTATTTGCCAATGTCAAACCCGGTATAACCGCTTTTGGTCATATAGACCGAAACATTCCGGGTCAAAGGTTCGTAGCGATAGATCACATTGGTGTTGGGGTCGCTGAACAACAAGAAACCATCCGGGTGCCAGACCGGGCCTTCGGTGAACTGGAATCCATCGGCCAGTTTTTCAACTTTGGCATCTGGCGCCACAACGCTTTCAAAGGATTTTTCAATTTGTTCCAGATGACCAATATCTTGGCAATCACCGCATTGCGCTGGGAAAATTTTGTAAAAATCAAGTGTGGCCGACCTCAGCCAAATGTAATTTTCGGGCAAATCGGCAAAAGGCGCGTTTGCGCATAAGATTGCAATTTGAAATCGTTGGCCAGGCTTCGCATCGTTGGTGAGCAACACACGGTTACGGGCATTCCAACCACTTATGGTACCGCCTCCTGCCTGCCCGAAAGCCTTGGATAGTTTTCCATTGACAAAGATCTCAGCGTAATCATCGGCTACTATTTCGAGGATTGCCGTGGCCCCAAGTGTTTGAAAGTCTCCGAGGTTTTCCGGAATGGTAATGTTTATCCGAAACCAAACGAAGGATAGCAAGCCGCTTCCGCGCCGGGTTTCGAGCGTCGTTGGGTCGAGTGTTTCCCAAGCCTTGTCGTCAAAATCAACCGCACCGGCTTTGGGTTCCAAGGAATGAGTGAGGATCTTTTCTCCCGTCGGATACAACGGTAACGGATCTTTCGCGCTCGGGCCGGGACGATTGAAGGGCGTTTCTACAATGTTGGCTTCATGGAACTTCCAGGTAGCATTCAATGCTTTGACCCCTTCATGTGTTCGGAGATCGGCGATTGCGTCTGCCTGACCGATGGCAAGATCCCGGTGTTCCTGGGCAAAAATGGTGGTTAAAAAGAAGTTGAAAAGCAATACTGCTAGCAACAACAGATGTCTCATTGTTCAAAAATTGGTGGGTGAGAAATTTTCGTTTTGAATACCATTATCTTAGTGTAACCCCGGCCCCGGCCATGGCTATTTCCCTGTCCTGATCGGCGGACTTGGCGCCGCTCACACCTATAGCGCCCACGACCTGACCGTTGTACAAAACGGGTACACCGCCTTGCAGGAAGGTGTAACCTACCGTAATGAGTGCATTGCGGCCACCGTTGATGGCATCTTCGAGCTTTTTGCTTTCAAAACGAAACAGCGCAGCAGTGCGGGCTTTTTCAATGGCTACGGTGGCAGAAGCGGGGAAGGAGCCGTCGAGCCGTTCAAACAATAGCAGGTGACCGCCGGCGTCCACTATCGCAATGGAGCCACCGGGCGATTGGTTGGCTTTAGCGTAAGTGATGGCGGCGTCTATGACTTGTTGCGCGCCTTCGAGTGTCAAGTTGGCCGTTTGGGCAACTTGTGATTTTCCCGGCAGGGCCAATAACAGCCCGGCGAGGAGGAAGAAAACAGATTTCATGTTGAGTGGCAAGTGGTAAGAGATAAGTGTTGCAAGGGGCCTTCACAACTATGCCTGAAAGCCTGTGAACCAATACTTGTCCCTTACTAGTTTGAAAATTATTTGGATGCTATCGGTTCCTCATCGTAGCCCATTTTCCCCTGAGGGAATTTCGCGAGGAGCGCGGGCCAATTTTGGTCGGCTTTGGCTTTGTTTCCCGGAATATCCTGGCTAAATCCTGCAAGGGCTTCGGGAGAGCCTTGAAGCAATAAGTGACCATCCACGATTTGGAAACTCATAGGATCAATCGGGCGAAGCAGGCCCTTGCTCATTGCAAAGGAGCAATAACCGCCATAAAGTGGTGCATACTTGGCCGGGTCGGCGCTGAACATCTGCTTATGTTCGTTGCTGGCGAAAAAATAGAGGCCGCCATTGTAGGGTTTGACGTTTTTATCATCGCCTTTAACTGCCTTATTTTCAAGCATATAGGAAACTACATCGTAGCCATCCGCCACAGCGTCGTTCGCGTTTCGGTTCACCAAGCCTTTCTTTTCCTCGGCTGGAAGGAATGGCTTTCCACTGCGTGCGAGCAAGTCCGGCCAGTATTTGTCGGCCTTTTGCAGACTCATCGGATCGCTGTTCCATCCGTCGAGCGCACGTTGATTGTTTTGGAGAATGAGCCGCCCGTCCAGGATTGCGAAGAATTCAACGTGGATCGGCGCGAGGTGGCCTTGTGACACAGCATACCCACAATAACCACCATATTGCGGGGCGTATTTTTCAGGGTTTGCTTCAAACATTTTGCGGTGTTCATCAGTAGCAAACCAATACACTGCATCGTGGTAAGCGTAGGTAATGTTTTCATTGCCTTTAACGGGTTTTTGGTCGGTGAAAAATGCAACGGGGTCGTACCCGTCGAGAATGATACCCTTGTCGTCTATGTTCACAAGGTAGGTTTTGCCTTTCGGCGCCGCATCGCAAGCCGCAAAAAGCAGGGATGCGGACAGGATTAGGAAAAAGAGATACTTCATGGTTTTGAATCCTTTGTGTGTGAAAAATGTTATTTGAACTTGATGGCACAAAGGTCAGGCGGCGATCATGGGCGGGACGTTACGCAGGTAACACTATGGAAAATACATGGATCATTCTACCCATTGTACTTCCGGGAAATCTACCGGCACTTTAGTAAGTAGCCCAACGTAATTGGAAAACGTAGATTCGATCACTAAAGCCACTACATCCATAAGTGCTTGAGGGCCGTAGCCCCATTCTTCAAAATCATCCATCATTTCCCTGGGCACCTGGCCACGGTGTTCAGCGACGGCGCGGGCAAATTGCACCAAAAAATTTAATTTAGGATCAGCCAAGGTACCGGTTCGAGCAGCCAAGGTATCCGCTTCCGACAAGCCTGCCGAGCGCGCATAAGCGCTATGTGCGGCCAGACAATAAGGGCTTCCATGAAATTGAGATACTGCCAAAAGCATGGACTCTCGTTCTACTTGGCTAAAAACCCCTTCCGCCTGATGGTCGCTCAGATGCAAATAAGACAACAGCACATGCGGTGAGAACCCCAACATCAGGGCGAAGTTGGGGATGAATCCGAGGGCCAACTTACAGGCATCCAAAGCAGGGGCGAGTTCAGGGGCGAGTTCGTCGCGTTGAGGTAGTAGGATTTTCATAATTAAGCAATGAATAATGAAGAAAACAGCCGACAAACTTACCATAAGAATGGCAATTACACCATTCCTCTTAAGGTTTATTGCTACCTTTTACACTTTTAAAAAGCACCGGATGTCCGTCCGGGTCTCGAATCAGTACACAGTCGGCTGTATCAAAAGCAACTACTGAATCTGAAATTTTGGGGAACCCCTGCTTTTCAATCTTTTGGAGTAGCGCAGGCAGGTCATCCACCCAAAATTCGGTTTGATAATGGGACAGGTCCGTCGCCCTGCTGTCAGCGGGAATGGCCCGCCCCCCGGGAGGGGTGATATAACGCAGGAATTCCACGCCAAAACCTGCGTCTGCATGCAATCCATTGATGTCGAGTCGAGCGCCGAATACCTGATTCAGGTGTTCCTGTTCCGGGCCATAATTTTCGGAGTGCCC
>JANMME010000605.1:0-2024 GCA_031373015.1 Saprospiraceae bacterium | reverse complement strand
CTTCGTTCAAAGTCCAGTATTGCCCCCGTAATCCGGCGATGGCTTGTATCTCGCGCACGCCGTCTTTTTTCCAGGTCCAAGTGTCTTGAAAAAATGCTGAAAAGCGATCGCTGTTCAAGCTGTTGCGGGTTTTCAGTATCCGCCGTACCTGAAGCGCAACCGTATCGTAGGGCAGTGAGTAAAGCGCCGAATCGAGCCGTTCCCACTCGTTTATCTTGTCTTGAATTTGTTCGTTTTGCCATTTGGCCGACCATTGCAAGAAGTGGCTGCGCACCAGGCCTGCGTCGGATTTGTCGCTTTTAACCGCCATAGCCGAAGGCGACGGCGGTTGGAGTTCGATGCCGCCCTTGTATTCCACGTTGCGCACGTCTGCATTGAGATAGTTGCGTACCCAGGTGTGTTGGGTGCCTTGCCCCAGGATGTTGGTGATTTCACCAAAATTGTCGGAGCCCAGATTTTCCTCCAATTCGCCCAGAATGTAGTACCCCAAAATATCGAAACGCTCATTTTCCTGACTGCTCCAGGTCGAGGCCAACAGTTTGTGATACAATGGATTGTGATCCCGATCGGGCAAATAGGTAAGCGAAAGACCACCCATGGCCTGGGTGAAATCATCCACCTCCTGACCTTCGAAAGCGGTGCGCAATTGCAGGGCATAATCAATCAAACCAAAGGCACGGGCGAGGCTTTGTGGCCGAAAAGTATAGGTCGAACGGTTGAAATTCCCGATGGCGCCCACTTGCCAATTGCGGTTCAAATCGTAGGTCAGATAAGTCTGAATATCGGTGAAATTGGGTACGTACTCGCCCTGCACGTCCAGACTTCCGAGCAGGTTTTTGGTAGTTTTGTAACGGGCCCCTACCAGATATCGAAACGCCCGAAAGCCTTCTTTTTTGGGCTTCCAACTGCCTTCCAAATGTGCAGAACCACCCAGCAAACTCGCACTTGCACTGGCGCGCAAGCTGTCGGGGCGTTTGTATTTGATGTCCAATACAGAGGAGAGTTTGTCGCCGTACTTAGCCTGAAAACCGCCGCTTGAAAAGGAGAGGTCGCGCACGAGGTCAATGTTCGGAAAGGTCAGGCCCTCTTGTTGCCCGGCGCGAATCAGCTGTGGGCGGTAAATCTCGAAATCATTGACGTACACGAGGTTTTCGTCGTAATTGCCACCGCGCACCTGGTATTGCGAACTGAGTTCGCCGCCGGTGCCCATGTTGGTGCCGAGCGCGATGTGCGGGAGCACGCTTTCCAAATTCCCCGTGGTACTGGGCAGGAGTTTGAGGTCGGCGATGTTTTTTTCCTTTACCATGCCCCCATCGTCGAGCCTGCGCCCGCTGATCACGACTTCCAGATTGGCGCCTACGGGCGACATGGTTACATCCAAACCGTATCGCGCACCGGGCTGTAAGGCCAAAACGTCGGCGTTAGCTTCCTGATACGCCACCCGTTTGAACGTGATTATAACCCGTTGATTGGCAGCAATTTGAATGGCAAATTTACCGCTCTCGTCCGTGCTCACGGCCTTGCCGGAGCCTTTAACGAACACGCTGACCAGTTCCACGGGCTGACCGTCGGAGGCATCGGTGACGCGGCCGTAGACGGTGGATGTTTGTTGGGCGTGGACGAGAAGGGTCGTTAAGAGAAAGAGGGCGATGAGCCTCACCTTAATCAAATTTGCGATAGGTAAATGGAAATTTTGCTGAGACATGTACAGGCGAGGTAGATTTTGGGCAAAAGTACATTGAAAGTAACTACTTACTTTTTCTCAAACGCCGGGTCAAAATTCTTCAGCGTCACCAGCATCGCCAAATCAAAGATGAAACCTAGGCTACCTGTACTACCCCAATCAAGGACTCTTCCCAAGATTCAATAATAAAAAGTGTCAGTTCGCGAACCAAGCGCGGGGCCATGTTTTCTGGCAGATCGTTAAGAATTGTAGTCACCACTTTGGTAAGCGGCAAATCCGGCATTTCGCTTCGGAGTCGCTGGATCTTATTGGTAATGTTGTCTTGCTGGGCAAGCAGATA
>JANMME010000111.1:0-4903 GCA_031373015.1 Saprospiraceae bacterium | reverse complement strand
CATTTTTGAGCCCTTGGTGAGTCTGCTCACGCGGTTCAGGTTTTTGTCGCTCATTGGTATCAGTTTCATTTTCCTGCTTTTCACCAGTACCTCCTGGCAGGCAAAACTCACCACGATGAGTTTTACCATCCTGACCTACCTGCTTACCGGCCTGCTGGCTGTAATCCGCGACATTCCGCAACGGATGTACAACTATTCCCGAACACTGCGCATGAGTGAGGGTGAGGTTACTTGGTACACGGTAGTGCGCGGCACCCTCTACGAAGCCTGCGACCTGATGGTGCAAAACTTTGCCATCGCGTGGATGATGTTGACCAGCATTGAGGCCATGTTCCGCGAATATGGAGGGGTCGGCGCGTTGCTTGTCAACGTTTATCAGCGAAAAGGTTTTGAGTACGTTTTTGCGATTCAAATCACCATCCTTTTGGTTGGTTTGCTCATGGACAGCCTGCTGCGCGGAGCGATATGGATCGCGTTCCCTTGGAAACGGAAGGAAACGCGAAACCCATTTTTGAACTGGTTGGCAGCGGGGCAACAGTGATCAAACATAAAAATTAAACCGCAAAACAGGAGAACCGGAGAACAGCAAAATTTAAAACTGAGAGTGGTTTGATCTCGAAAAAGAGGACGTTTGGGCTATATTCGAGATCAAACCCCTCTCAGTTTTAAATTTTGCTGTTCTCCGGTTTTGCGGTTTTGCGGTTTTTTTCAAGATAAAATAAATGACTTCTCCTTTCAACCCCGTGGGGGTACTCGGTGCGGGTAGTTTTGGCACAGCGATCGCCAATTTATTGGCTTACAATTCGGATGTCCTGTTGTTCAGCCGCAAACCAGAAACCGTGGCCTTGATCAACGAGCAGCGTGAGCACCTGGGCGTAAAAGTATCCGCCCGCGTGACAGCGACCAATGACTTGGAAGAAATGGCGCAGCGCTGCACACTCATCATTCCTGTTGTTCCCAGCAATAGTTTTAGGTCAATGATCCGTGCGCTCGCACCCTATTTGAGGCCGCACCACATCATTATCCATGGCACTAAAGGTTTTGACCTGAATGGATTGGAAGAAGAGGATTTGGAAAAGCCAGGGATGATCGTAACACGCGCCAATGTGCGCACCATGAGCGAGGTTGTGCGCGAAGAAAGCAGTGTGGTGCGTGTGGGATGCTTGAGTGGCCCTAACCTCGCAGCCGAAATTGTGGCAGGTCAACCCGCTGCAACCCTGGTGGGCAGCCGGTTTCGCGAGGTGATTCAGGCCGGGCAATTTGCACTGAACAGTCCGAAGTTTCACGTTTTTGGCTCTTACGATATTTTAGGGGCAGAGCTGGCGGGGGCTTTGAAAAACATCGTCGCGCTCGGATCCGGCATTATCGGTGGGCTGGGGTTGGGGCGCAATATCCAGGGCTTGCTGATCGCCCGAGGGCTGGCAGAAATGGTGTATTTTGGAAAGTCGCTTGGCGCTGATAGTCAGGCTTTTATTGGAGTGGCCGGCATTGGTGATCTGGTAGCGACAGCCACGAGTACCAACAGCCGCAATTACACTTTTGGCACCCGGCTTTCCAGTGGCGAAACCACAGCCCAAATACGCAAAACAATGCCTGAATTGGCCGAAGGGGTGCGCACACTTCGTATTGCACATCAATTGGCGCGGCACTACAAACTTCACGTGCCCATCACGACCATGCTCCATGCCGTAGTATTCGAGCATTACCCCATCGAAAAGGCGCTGGAGTATCTGATGAGCTACCCTTATGGGGTGGATGTGGATTTTTTGTAGGGGATGGACATAGCAAGTTGATTATCACTCGTTCTTCCATCATGCTCCCTCATGGGCCAAAAAGCAACATACTTGCTATTTCTCCTAACTTTGCCCAAAATCCAACCAGCCAGCCATGCGCAATATTCTATCCTTAATCGCTCTCCTCACAGCAGGCGCCCTTTCCGCCCAAATCTACCTCCAAAACAGCCCCTCTGTGCAGCAAACGCAAGTGGCTGTTGACTGCTATACCCAGAACCTTGACAACGGGAACGCTGCCCTGCGTAGAGGCGAAGCAAGAGAAGCATTGCGCCTTTTCAACAATGCAAAAAATTGCCCTGAGGCACAGGGCAACTCCCGCCGCCAATCGGAACTCGACACCCGCATATCCCGCTGCGAAGCACAATTGGGCATAAAAAAAATCGCGTCGGGCGAAGCAAAAACCATCATCCAGAGCACTCCAAACAACCGAAAACGGGCATTTTACAACGAACTTCCCAGCAGCCGTCGCAACTACCCGGCCAAGCAAGACTTTTTGAAAGACACCTCAGAGGAGTGTTTCAACCGTATGGCCGACGAGGCAGACCGAGCCTTTAATCTCAAATTTTGGGAGGATGCCGCCGCGCTATATCGCGCCGCTAAAAACTGTGCCGACGCTGACCAGAACCAACGCCAGTTGATGTCAGTAAAGATAACCGAATGCCGCAATGCCGCTGAAAACGAACTTTTTGCCAAACAACAAGAGGCCGAACGGCAGGCCCGTCACGCCATCGCAGCCAACCTCGCGGACGATGCTCAAGAACTCTTGCGGAACAATGACCGCTCTCTGGCCTTCCGATTGGCCGATTTTGCCAACCAGTACATCGCGCCCGACGATAACCCAGATTGTGTGCAGGCTATGTTCGATGCCTGGTACTACCAGCCCAATGAAGAGGCGAAACACCGCGAAGAGGAGCTTTACCGCCCCGTTTTTTGCTACGAGCTGGCCGACAACCTGGGCGAAAACACCCAAGTCAAATTCCAGCAACAAAAAGACGGCAGCCAGTGGCTCTGGGCTTTTTTGCCTAAAAACGGGGATATGTTCGCCTGGGAAATGCCGAGCATGAAAATCGTACAATCCTACGGCACTGGAGAGGGCAATGGCTACACCGGTTTTGATTTTTCGCCCGATGGTGAATTGCTTTTTTGGGGCAACAAGTTTTTCGATTTGCGGCGAGGCACCCGTTCTGTTCGTGTGGACGTGCCCTCGGTGGCATCATGGTGTTTCAGCAAACGTGGCGACGAGTTTTTCTTTGAAAACATCGAGGAGCATAAAATTTATGTACTGAACGTGCGCGAAGCGTTTGTGCAGCAAAACGCTCGCAAGGGCTCTAAAAGCGCCAATACGCTCCAACTGCCCGTTGTGCCACGCGAAATAGTGTCGGGTGTTCCAGATGGCTTGCTGGCGATGCAATATGTAGAAGGAAAATTCTGGTTCGGGTTTAGCGACCACATTGAAATATTGGGGAAAGCCGAGGCGGGCAAACCGTGGAGGAGGGAAAAAACCATCCCATTTGAAGGCATTTCCATACCTGAATTTATAGAACAAAAAAGCCTGCAGCTACAGTTGTTCCCAAATGAAGGGTTTGCTGTATTGGGTTATAATGGTCAAACATGGCCCATATCCTTTGATATTAAGCAGCCTGCTGCAAAAGTAAAGGCTTTTGAAAACCTGCGCCCTCTGGCAGTATCCGCTTCGGCCCACCAGATAGCCTGCGAATATGCTGGCAATGACCAGTACAATTCATTTTGGCTCTTGGACGCGAAAACGGGCGACACACTATTGCGTCAAAGGATGCCCTTGTACACTGATTTTGATCTGATGAAAGGCTGTTTTTCTCGCGACGAACGTTGGGTGGCTGCTGCTTCTATTTTTGGCAACCTGAACTTGTGGGCCTTGCAAAACGACGCAACCGTGTGGGCTAGCCCATTACCCCGCCAGCCCGAAAGCAAGCCGATCTTCAGCCCAGATGGCAGCAAGGTTTTCGTCACTTTTGCTGACACGCTGGCGATTTATAGCACGAATATGTCCACAAAACCAGACATTTTTTGGAAGAACTATAACCAGCCGTTGCGTGGGGCTTCTGACCAATGGGCCATGTTGCAAATATCGCCCGATTCAGCGGAGGCCAGACATTTGACAAATGGAAAAAGATTGCGGTTCCCGCTCAAAAACGAGGGGAACGCTTTTCTATACGCCTTTGGTTCAAAAGATGAAAACCTTATGGCATACCTCAGCAATTGGCACAACGTTGAGATTCGCTCTTTGAAAACGGGCGAAATGATTGCTAACAAGACATTTGAAGGCGGCTCTATTGGCGAATTGCGCTTTGTGCCAGGCACAGACAATCTGCTTGTCGTGCAGCATACTTCGGGCAATTCACAGCTGGGCCAGTCAAGCGTGAAGCTATGGTCGCCGTTTCGCACAGGAGAAAAGCCCCGGGCCTTGCGCATACATGAATACACGGTACACGCCATGGCGATAGATGGCAAGGGAAGCCAGGCAGCGTTTTCAAATGGAGGCGATATCCGCGTTTTTGATTTGAATAACACCGAAAACGAGGTGCTCAAAATCCGAGCGTCTGCTGATGAATATGTACAGGCAATTGCCTTCCAGCCAAATAGCAATCTACTTGCCGCCGCTTATTCGAGCGGAAAGGTCATATTCTGGAACTTCCAAACAGGTCAAGCCTCGCTCCAACTCCAAGCTGTCCCGAAAAAAGATCCTATGGAATCTTATATAGAAATAGCTGCAATAGGATTTTCGCATGGCGGCACGGTGCTGCAAATTGCAGTCAATGACGGGCAACTTTTGGCTTACGCGCTCGATCCTAGTTATATTCGAGGGGTGGCGCAAGATGAAAACCGGCAGTTGCAAGCATTCAGCGTAGAAGATATTGTTCGATACAATCTAGAGGCCGCGCTTTATTACCCGGGTAATTTTGAGCGCTTGGCCGAATCGGGCGACGCGCCACTGATACGTTCTTTTTTCCGATATTTTAGGGGGCAGGCAGTGGAAAGCAACAACATTGTACAGGTGCGGGATTACTGTGAACGGGCATTTTATTTATACGAGCGGTTAAATGGAAACTCCAAGGAACGCTGGCAGACTG
>JANMME010000109.1:0-5916 GCA_031373015.1 Saprospiraceae bacterium | reverse complement strand
CCACGCCACAAACGTTATCGCTGGTTTGGCGACGGGCATGATGTCCACCTGGATGCCCATCGTGCTGTTCTCTGGCGCCATCTGGTCGGCTTACGAACTGGCCGGATTCTATGGAGTTGCCATTGCCGCTTCTGCTATGATGGCTACTACGGCCATGCAGTTGGCCATTGACGCATTCGGCCCCATTGCCGACAACGCAGGCGGCATCGCCGAAATGAGCGAACTGCCCAAGGAAGTGCGCAGCCGCACGGACGTGCTCGACTCGGTGGGAAACACCACAGCAGCCATCGGCAAAGGCTTTGCCATCGCTTCGGCGGCTTTGACGGCACTCGCGCTGTTCGCAGCCTACGTTGATTTCACTGGCATTGAAGGCATCAATATTTTCAAAGCAAAAGTGCTCTCGGCGCTATTCCTCGGTGGCATGATCCCCGTGGTATTCAGCGCATTGGCCATGCAAAGCGTGGGCCGGGCAGCGATGGACATGGTGGAAGAAGTGCGCCGCCAGTTCCGCGAAATCCCCGGCCTTTTGGAAGGCACCGGCAAAGCGGAATACGAAAAGTGCGTGGAAATCTCCACCAAGGCAGCACTCCGCGAAATGATGGCGCCGGGGCTTATCACCATCATTACCCCCATTTTGGTTGGCTTTATCATGGGGCCAGAAGCGCTGGGCGGCTACATGGCGGGTGTGACCGTGAGCGGTGTGATGTGGGCCATTTTCCAGTCGAACGCTGGTGGCGCTTGGGACAACGCAAAAAAATCCTTTGAAAAAGGTGTTGAAATCAATGGCCAAATGTACTACAAAGGCTCTGAGCCCCACAAAGCCGCCGTCACGGGCGACACAGTGGGCGACCCTTTCAAAGACACTTCCGGTCCTTCGATGAATATTTTGATCAAACTTACCTGTCTGGTAGGTTTGGCCATCGCGCCTATTTTGGGCCACCACGACACGAGCACCAGCAACCGGGACAAGCTCCAATTGGAAATCCGGGAAAATCGCCTGCCACCCGGCATGACCGAGCCGCCACCCGCCATGGGCCAACAGCCTGGGCAATCCGGTATGTCGGGTCAACCAGGTATGCCGGTGCAAGGTATGCCGGCACAGTCCGGCACACAATCCTTGGGTCAAGGCCAGAACGGCTCGAATTACAAACCTGCACCTGGGGAGAATAAACTTGATGCAAGTGGATTGTCGAGGCCCAATGGCCAAAGACCTGTGCCTACGCCCGAGCAAGAGCGGATCATTAGAGAAACCTTGGAAAGGCAAAAACGAGAGGCTGCCCAAAGGCAAAATGCACCTCATTAGCAGCAAGTAGCGCAACGCGTTAAGCCTGATTAGATAAACCACCGCCCCATCCCGTACTTTGCGAGATGGGGCGGTTTGGTTAGGTGACAAAGGTTTTATGTCGAAATGCACTTCTGAGCAAACGTTTTTCAACATTTTGGCGTTCTCGCCAAAGCCAAATAAAACGCCCACACTCGTCCCTTTCAACTTGAAACTCAACACTCCAAAAACGTGACCATTTTCCGCCAAATCTACTACTCCTTTCCCGTTCGCTTGCTTGTGCTGCACTTGCGCAACCATCTGGTTTTGCTCTTGATCTGGTTCATTTTGGCGGCATTCAGCACGGGCTTGATGGGGCGTTTTTTTGGGATGCACTACCTCATGCTAACGCCCGAGTACCACGGAGAAGTCAACTTTTGGAGTTTTTTCCTGACAGGGCTCACGTTTGGCGGTCTGGTGATGGTTTGGCACCTCACTTCCTATTTGCTCTCTTCCAACCGCTTTCCTTTTTTGGCCACACTGGGCGCTCCGTTTACCAAGTTTTGCCTTAATAACAGCCTCGTGCCATTGGCTTTTTTTGCTGCTTGGCTCAGTTGTACCATCTGGTTCCAATGGCACGATGAGATGATTACGTCCAGTATCGAAATCGTGTGGAACATTTTAGGGTTTCTCGCTGGCACGGCGGCCATAACGGGCGTACTGGGGGCCTATTTCCACCTGACGAACAAGGATCTGAGCTCTTTCCACTGGACGCCCCGCCCGGGCAGCCGCTTGCTTTTCAGCCAGCGTTTGCCCAGCGTTCGCGAAATCCAAATGGGCGTAACGCGCTGGCGTGTAGACACTTACCTGACGGAACGTTGCCACCTGCGTTTGGTACGCAGCGTGGCCCACTACGACCCTCATGTGCTGGAGCAAGTGTTCCGCCAAAACCACTGGAACGCCGTGGTGGTGCTGATCGTCGCGCTCTTTTTGCTCATGTTGCAAGGCGCGTTCATGGACAGCAGCTGGGCGCGGATTCCTGCCGGGGGCACCTTGTTCTTGTTGTTTAGCATTGTGATGGGACTTTACGGGGCCATCCGTTTTTGGTTTCGGCAATGGGGCACTGCCGTGTTTTTGGGGCTGATTTTTACGGTGAATGTGCTGACGGGCTGGGGCTTTTTCAACTACCGAAACCGCGCCTACGGTCTTGATTACCAAAAAGAAAACCGCGCCCAGTACAACTACGCCGCACTTGAAAAAATCTGCTCGCCCCAAAACATCGCCAGCGATCGCGCGGCAACAATAGAAATCCTGGAAAACTGGCTCGCCAAAAACCGAACGCCCGAAAACCCGCGCCCCAAGATCCTGTTCGTGTGCGTGAGCGGAGGCGGCCACCGTTCGGCCCTCTGGACCATGCACACCCTTCAAAAAGCCGACATCGCCACTGAAGGCAAACTCCTTCGTCAAACGGCCCTCATCACCGGAGCTTCCGGCGGATTGCTGGGCGCAGCACACATTCGGGAAGCCATGCTGCGCCACGCCCCGCAGGACCCTGCCCTCATAGACGATATGGGCAAAGACTTGCTAAATGCCATTAGTTTCGCAGTCGTCACCAACGACCTCTTTTTCCCTATTTCCAGTTTCAACTCCGGCAATTTTTCCTACCGCAAGGATCGGGGCTACCTTTTTGAACACCAACTGAACGAAAACACGCACGGCTTTTTCTTGCGAAAAACCTCTGAGTATCGGCAACCAGAGCGCGAAGCCCAAATCCCTATGATCATTGCCAGTCCCTTTGTGCTGAACGATGCGCGGCGGATGCTGATCAGCCCGCAAGGAGTGAGTTACTTGATGAAGCCCAATGCGGGCCGTTTGGCCGCACAGGTCGAAATAGACGGGGTAGATTTTGGAAGATTTTTTGCCGCCCAGCAGCCAGATAGCCTTGCGTTCAGCAGTGTGATGCGCATGAGTTGCACCTATCCATTTATACTCCCGAATGTGTGGTTGCCCACCAGCCCCTCGATAGAAGTCCTCGATGCCGGTTTCCGCGACAATTATGGGCTGGGGCTATCCATTCGATTCGCACACGTTTTCAAAGACTGGATCCGTGAAAACACGGGCGGCGTGGTATTTGTCCAGATCCGTTGCTGGGACAAAATCCACCCCATCATACCCAGCGACGACAAGGGCGTTTTTGAAAACATGCTTACCCCCGCAGAAGCATCCGGTGGCAACATGACGGATATTCAGGATTTTGAGCAAGACAACGCACTCGCGCTCCTGAACGACGCACTCGGAGGCAACCAGGTGGAAATGGTGCGTTTTCACTATCGCCCGGTGCGCAAAAACCGCGAGGCATCGCTCAGTTTTCACTTGAGCCGAAGGGAAAAACTCGACATTTTTGAGGCCTTCTATACGGCTGATAACCAAGCGAGTGTGAAGGCGCTCAAGCAGGTGCTGCGCTGAAAAATTTAAACCGCAAAACCGCAAAACAGGAGAACCGCAAAATTTAAAATCAAAAAGCGGGCGCACCCTATCGGTTTTAAATTTTGCGGTTCTCCTGTTTCACATTTTGCGGTTTAATTCAATATCCGCCACAATCCTTTCGGCATGTACCCTCGAGTTTTCAATAAACCATACATGGGTATCCATGCCGCCACAAATCACCCCCGCAAGATAAACCCCCGGCAAATTGCTTTCCTGGGTTTCGGGGTTGTAGTTCGGGTAGTGTTTTTCGTCGTTGGAAAGTTGGATGCCGATGCGCTCCAAAAACTCGAAATTAGGTTGGTAGCCTGTGGCAATGATGACAAAATCATTGTCCATAGTGATCATGCCTTCTGGCGTTTGAATATCCACTTCCTTGGAGCGAATGGCAAGCAACTGTGACTCGTAAAAGGCCCGAATAGAGCCTTCTGCAATGCGGTTCACGATGTCGGGCCGTGCCCAGTATTTTACCCTTGTGCCGATTTCGGTCTTGCGCACCACCATCGTCACTTCCGCACCCTTGCGCCAGGTTTCGAGCGCGGCATCTACAGCGGAATTGTTGGCACCTACGATTACGACTTTTTGACGGTAATAGCTGTGCGGCTCGCTGTAATAATGCGTCACTTTCGGCAGGTCTTCACCGGGAATGCCAAGCCGTGTGGGCAGGTCGTAGAATCCGGTGGCCAGCGCGACGTTGTGGGCGCGATATTCCCCTTTTTCGCTGGTTACGCGGTAGTCGGAGGCATCCCGCTCAATAGCGGTGACCTTTTCAAAGAGCCTCAGATTCAATTGATTAGACTCTGTTACCCGGCGGTAATATTCCAGCGCTTCGTTGCGGGTAGGCTTGGCATTGTTCGACACAAATGGCACATGCCCAATCTCCAGACGCTCGGAGGTGGAGAAAAAGGTCATGTTGACGGGGTAGCGGTACAAGGAATTGACGAGGGCGCCTTTTTCGAGAATTACATAGCGTAAACCCGCTTTTTGAGCAGCCAGGCCACACGCGAGGCCGATGGGGCCGCCGCCGATGATGAGGAGATCGTAAATCATGGGTTTGGTAACAAATGTTTGAGCAGATGGATGGTCGAGATCAGTAAAATTTTTCTGGAATGGGGTTAGCTTCCTGAGTTCAAAAAAATATTCAGAAAATATTTCGCAATAATTTTGTTGTTAAAATATTTTGACAATACTTTTGTGGTCAAAATAATTTAACATTAAAAACATTGTTAAAAATGCCAAACCAATGGATCAGCCCTAAAATCGTCATCGGAAACACCGCTACCGGTGAATACTACTTTCCACGTCCATTTATAGAAACATGCATTTGGGAGGAAATCAACAAAGGAAACCATGTGCTGATTGCTGCACCTAGAAGAGTAGGTAAATCCTCTGTAATGCAAGCCATGTTAGAAAATCACCCTGAAAACACACGCTGCTTTTTTGAAAACATACAAGGCGTCAAATCAGAAGAAGAGTACTACCAGAGGTTTTATGAATTGTTGGTGAAATGCCTGGACCGTTTTGGCAAGGGTAAAAAATGGCTGGAAAACTTTGTCAAAGGGATTAAGATCGAAGAAATAACGACTGGTGGCATCAAATTCGGCGATAAAAAAGACTTTGATTTTGCCGAGGGTATCAATAGGGTCTTGACAGAAATCAGGAAAAACAACATACAGGTAGTGCTGCTTTTGGACGAATTACCCGAGGTGCTTTTCAACCTTCATAAGCAAAAGCGCGACGACGAAGCGAGTCATATCCTAAACCATTTGCGTGAGTTGCGTCAAAATCCGCCCATGAAGACCGTATTTCACCACAACGTCTATACGATTATGCCGTCAAGCATCAATTGCAAGACAACTACATGGAACTGGTGCAAGGCCTCGAACATGATGGGTATATCTTCGAACAGGCCGAAGACTTTGTATTCATCTCTCCTTTTTTACAGGCGTTTTGGAAGCGCGACAACCCAATGTATAAAGCATGAGCAAGCACATTCCATTGGTCAATGAGAACCCCACCTGGTTCATTGATCGCTTCACCTTGTACCAAAACGCAAATAGCGATCCCGAATCCATAAAACGAAATTTTCTGATTCGCATCGCTGAATTTGAACTGATTATAGCAGATTTGCGCGGCAAAAAAAAGGGAGACCCTGCCCAACATGAACTCAT
>JANMME010000017.1:0-1545 GCA_031373015.1 Saprospiraceae bacterium | reverse complement strand
ATTTTTTTATTTTTGTTTTTTACTAAAAACCCCGGCTTCTGCTTTTTTTTTCGAGTCGGGGTTGTTTTTGGCGTGGCCGCCAAAAACGGCAAAAACGATTCCGCTTCGCAATGACTGAGAGCGGTCAGTTCTCTCCTAAACATGTCTGACGCTCAACAGCCTAACAAATCCCTTTGCCGTTGTTGGCGTCCTCGCCAACGACCACGGCAGGGCGAAATCCCAAGACAAACAACTGATGTTGGTTGGTCCTGAAACGCAAAATCCTGCTCGCCGTAAACGGAGTCTGAAAAACAGTTTACTTACACCGTTCCTCCGGCAACGTAATGATCTCCTCTATAACTCTAATTTCATCCCATTTCGTTGCTTCTTTTCCGATACTAGGCTTTTGGGGCTTGCCTTGCTTTTTGGGCTTAAGCTCAAATCTTTTGATAAAGCAAGTCCCTGTCAAGCCCGTTTCTCCGATATTATCCACATCAATCACGTGAATATTATAAAGCGGAGCAATAGCAACCGCAGCCACTGATTGAGTGGTGATAAAATAACCAATTGTGTTGTTGGCGCCTTCATTGCGATCAATGCTGGAAGTTCCTCTCGTATAGGGCTCCGAGGCGACGTAGTATTTAGCGTAGTTCGCGTTTGCGAGTGGCAAAAGATCGGGGGTAGGCACAAAGGGAATCTCTACAAAAATGGCTTTGGGCTTGAGGTTGTAGTCTGGCAATTTGACATAGCCCGTGATCACGGCACTCTTACCATCGTTGCTCAGGGCGACATCCTGCCCCACTATTTCCGAATTGCCAAGTACCGTGGAATAGCTGCCCCCGACCAGGAATGTGCCGTCTTGTTTCAAATAAGCCACATACAAACATTTTCTTCCTGCTGTATTGGTACAATATCCGATCATCATAAAATTCTTTGTAGCCGGGTCTTGTATGATGTCAGCGCCTTCATCCACCTTAAAGCCGGACTGAATGTAGCGCCTCCACAATTCTGTGCCGTCAACGGCATTGATGCAACTGACGAAACTATGGGTGCCAGAGGTTCCTTTTTTCACATAAGAGCCTGTAACAACGACCACTGGAGTGTCTCCAGACTTGCCCATACAGGTTTTTCCGATGGTAAAGTTGGCTTTCTTAGGGTCAGCATCGGTGTCATAATACCGGTACGACCATGATTGTACCAACTTGTTGTTGCTCAATTTGAATCGGGTTACAAAAAAACGTTTGTTCGTGGCTTGCAAGCTATTATATTGGGCATTGCCTGCTACGATCACGCCGTCGGAAACGGATTCAAGGGCGGTGGCCATTTCGCCGACATTGGCCGGGCTGAATTGTTGCATCGCATGTATCGGTGCACCGTTATCATCGCTGAGCATCAAGACGGCATTCGGTTTCTGTACATACGTTTTCGCACCTGCTTGATAAATCCCTTTGCCGTCACCAAAAACCCGTTCGATAGCCCGGCCTTCCAGCACGTTGGTTTGGATATCGCCGCTTTCTCCATAAACCTTGTTCACCGTATGATGGCCAGTCTGGTCAATCCGGGTAA
>JANMME010000589.1:0-5161 GCA_031373015.1 Saprospiraceae bacterium | reverse complement strand
TTGGGGTGGTTTTAATCTTAGAAATTTAGTTTCCGGCGTATTGTCCAGAGAACGGTGGGGCTAGGCGTAGGAATATTGGCGTATTTGATGCGCACATACTCGCCTCCCCCATCAATGATACATAAACCTGTAATACCCCATATAATCGTCATTAATATGCAAATCATTTGCCTGTTGTATGATGTCTCTTCTGGAACTATTAGAGAAATACCAGCCTAAAGGCAAGGTTGCATTTTCACGGTTCAAATGGACCTCAAAATAGCGGTCTGTCTGGTTGAACATGGGCAAGGTCTGAAAAGCGATCCGCTCAAAAGAGTTGCCGCGGGTTCTCCAGCTGGACGCGATCGCGTTCAAAGGGCTTTTTAATTCGTTCAGGAAGGTAGGTGGCGGATCTGCGGAATCAATGACATTGGTGATAAACAGAATGCTGAATTTCACTGGCTTTATGGTGTTGTTTTTAATCCATGCATCACACGTTTTCCTCAAGTTAATATACACCTGAAAAATCGTTGAAATCCCGGAATTGTCGGCATAACCCCCGTCCGCAAGATGCCCCCAGGTTTTGCCGTTTTCGTAGTCGAACTTGGCCACGGGCTGAAACAAGGGAAACCTCGAACTGATGCCTGCAGTGGTGCTTAAGGTCATTTTGCTTTTCAATATCCCAACCATGTCCAGCGCCTGAATCTGGGTGGAATCGAATTGAAGGTTCGAGAATACGGCGCTTTTTCCGGTCTCCACCTGCATTGCATTGAGTAACAAAGCGGGGATTCCGGGCTTGCCTTTCCAAAGGTCGAGGAAGCCATTTTCCCAGGTTTGGTCGTTCGCGTGTTTTTTCTCCCAATTCAAGACGAATGTCTGGTCCATGATCCTGCTTCGGTCCAATCCAACCACGGGGAACGGGAGGGCGCTTTGTGCTAATTCGCGGTATAATAACCCCGCAATCATCGGAGAGAGGTTGTCTTCATTAATTATCGGCGCGTCTTCAAGGTTTTGCGACAACCCCGCCCCCAGTTCAGAACAAAAAATGGCCGCCCCTACGCTTCCTCCTGAGACGCCGCTTATAGCAAACAGGTCATCCTTAAAATTCGGGTTGTCCAGTTGCAATTGCCGCAATACGGCATAGATCCAATACGCCGATCTCAGTCCACCGCCTTCTGCAGCAACCAGCGTAATGTTGAGGGTATCGTTCAGGGGCTTTTTGGCCATCACCCAATTTTGGAAATGGGCATTAATGTTTTCCCGTTCATCTTTCTTTGTGAAGTCCAAAATGCCGGAAAGGTTGTTGTCATTCACACAAGTAAATATTGCAATGGACAGCAACATGAACTTGAACATGGGCTGCTTTGTCATTTTCCGGAGATAAATAAAACCGGTCCCCAAAATCACAAACCAGGAAAGCGCGAAGAATACAAGCCCGAATGGTCCTATAATTTTACCAAAAGAGTTTGGGTAAAGGGCAATGAAGACATAAAGGAGGGTATGGCCAGACCATGAAAGGAAGCGCTCACCAGTAAAGTTCATGCGCCAGTGTTCTTTGTAATCGAATTTATCCGGTCGGCTTTGCGCTTGAAGCTCCGATGCTCTATTCAGGATCTTGTCGAAGGTGCTATTAATTCCCCTGCTCAGGATCGAATAGAAGTAAAACAGGTAAAACGACAAAAGATGGAGCCTTTTTTCAGAGATGGCGAGAACGCCGGCACTTGGTTTGTGGTCGCTTTTTAAAAGAACGAAAACAATATAAAGCCAGGATTCTAAGGCAAGGGCGATCAAAAATACCGGGTCAAGTTTGGGCTGATTGCGGATAAAAATGATCAGCGCAAACAGGAAAGGAAGCAGCCCAATCACCAGTGGTATCCAGAAGGATATGGATCGGGCCAAACGCTCTTTTTTGCCAGAAAGGTTGTGTGTGCCCAGCAGATCTAAAACGGTGGAAGACATTTTCCAACAGTTGAAAGTCCAAAACCACAAAGCGATCAGGCTGCTTAGATTGCGCGACACCTTACTGCCAAATTCAACCTGAGAGATCAGGTCACGCCCCTGCGGCGTTCCTCCAAAAATAAGGGCTGTAAAAAAAACAGTCAGGATCGGAAACCAGCATTTGTTGAGCAGAACGATGAAAATAATCCAGAACCGCTTGTAGGCCCTTAATGAGATCAGGACGGTCGCAAAAATTAAAATGACGAGTAGACTTCCCATATTTAAAAACAGGTTAGTATCCGCTGTTGCTCAGACATTTACTGACTTACAAAATAACGAATTCTATTTCATTATTTTAGAAAGAGTTTGGGACTATCCAATATTTTCACAACAAAGAAGGCGGATTAATATCCACATGATTGTATTACTCGATCTTCCTGAAATGCACCGATTGGAAAACCAGTCTTAATAAAATGCAATTAAAAAATATATATTATACATAAAACTCAATTCCAGCCCGGGTTGCCACTCCCCCACCTTTGTTCCACTAATCACATCAAATGAATAAGTGATTGGTTTTCTTTTCACTTTTAAACAAACTTAAAAATGTTAAACTCAATGAAAAAATTCGCTTTAATGGTGCTTCTTGCACTACCCCTGGCATTTATCGCCTGTACCAAAGACAAAGATTTCAAACGTTTAGATGGTACATGGGAAGCCAGCTCTGTGACGGTGGATGGATATGACTTTATGCCAGAAATTTTTTCCTGGGCGACTTTGGAATTTAATGAAGATGGCAAAAAAGAGGGCACCTTCACTTGGAAGTTTTATGGCGCCATTGACAAGGAGCTAGAAATTTATTCGGGAAAATACACCCTGGATGCCAAAGAGGATAAGATCACCCTCTCACTTGATGGCACTCCCTGTACCTTTAACTATGTTGTGGGTAAGGAAAATTTGGAGCTTACAGGAATCATAGACGGTTCTACCTTGAAAATAAAAGCGACAGCAAAGTAGACACTGACACCTTTAAACAACACGAAAAATGATAAACTCAATAAAAAAGTTCGTATTCGTAGCGTTTTTTGCACTGCCTATGGCATGTACCGAATGTACTAAAGAATATATACTTTTAGATGGAACATGGGAAGCGAGCTCTTTTGTGGTGGATGGAGAAGATTTGCTTAAAAATGGGGTGCTTTCCAACGCGACTTTCGAATTTAAGGAGGCGGGCAAAAAAGAGGGCACATTCACCTGGACTTTCGTCAGCGCCACTGAAACAGAAGTTATTTCGGGAAAATATACCTTAGACGGTAAAGAGAATAAGATCAATCTCACAAGTGATGGCGCCACTATGACATTTAATTATGATGTGGACAAGCATAATTTGGAGCTCACAGGAAACGTTGACGGTGCTTCCATAAAAATTGAAGCCACGGAACAGTAAGCGGGGAGGCGCTAGCAGGCCCAATGCTTATCCAAATGCAGTGCTGTAAGGCTTGCTTGTAAAAGGGTGGAAACTGCTAATCGAAATAAAATTCGGTTGGCAGTTTTGTTTTTCAGGGCTAGAGTCCTTGTGACCCAACAAATTTAAAGCGCACTTGTCTGGTAAACAGGCAAGTGCGTTTTTGTTTGGGGGGGCAATTTTTGGCAATGGGTTCATATTTGACTGTCCAAAGTGTTGGATTCAAATTGCCTGAGATGGGTTAAGGTTTCTTTTTTTTGAGGTTGGTGAGGCGTTCTTGGAGGCGTTCTTCTGCCAAACGGCTTTGTTCTGCTTTTAAGCCCGCCAAGTGACTTCGAATGGCCTGTAGTATTTTTTCTGTAACCTCGGCATAGTCAATCTCCCTGAGCAGCACAATAGACTGTTGCCTATCAGCAGCTGGTGCAGCAGCAAGGTGGTCAATCACCAGACGTAAATCGCGATGCGGAATGCGTTCGCGATAAAATGCCAATAATTCTGCCAGGGAATAAATGGACAGCAAGGCATGAACATCTCTGAAATCTTTTTCCTCTTTTCTGTTGATGATGGCGTCCAACTTCAAGGCGGCGATGTCCGGCATTGCAGCCATTCGTAGCCCATCAGATTCTATGGACGGAAGTAAAAAAGGGACATTCCAGGTATAGAGATCAAGTTTAACTTCATCAAAAACGCCTGCAAATCCATGTGGAGATTCTTTTATGACGGTGAATCCTGGCAGCAATTGCACTAATTTCTTTTCGGCAATCTGGTTGTCGAAAGGTTTCTCAGAAAAGAAGTCAGCATCCACCGACAACCGATGTCCAAGCTGTAAGCTTAATGCCGTGCCTCCAACGAGTCTAAATTCCTGAAAAAACGGTTCGGAAGAAACCGCCCGAATAATTTTCAGGAGAGCGGGTGATACTGTATTGATGTGGAGCATTTGAAATCTTCTTTTTTCAAGAGGAACAGAGCTGATGCCAAATAAATGGCGTTTTCGGGCAGATAATTCGCCTGAAGCAGGGTATCGACCAGCTGTGCTTCCGGGTAATAGCGCATAGATTCGGCCACATCCTCCAATCGCCCCATGTCAAACACCCGACGGATGACATAAGATGCATCGCGATGGAAGTCTATTTTTTCCGGATCGCTGTCCCAGAAAAGGAAGGGGGAGAAATGTGGTGATGCTTGGTTGTTCTTCATTTTAAAAGCCAAAACAAAGGGCGACGACGACGGATAAAAACTTCTCTTTTTGTCATGACTTACAAAATTACGAATTCTCCCTTGTTTTTTGGGGAATATTAGGCGTTGTTCTTCTTCCCCAATTTAACGCCCTTGATTTGAAGCACCATCTCCCCTCCGATCCCCAACTCGACTATTTTTTGCAAGGTCTCTAACTGAATGTCGGATTTGTCGTTTTCGATCCGGGATATGTAGTTTCGGGTAGTGCCGCTTTTGAGAGTGTCGTCGTAGCAATATTGGTCAATAAATCCTTCACCTCCTGTTCGCTGACTTCATGGCAGCAAGACTCAGCAAATCGGGCATTCGAATCCCTTCAAAGGTTGTTTTCGCCGGAATGTCGAACGAAAACTGAAAGAAAGTGAGTTTCACGCCATTGACCAATACATGGAAACCTTCGGCATCTGCAAACAGCAATTGAAAAGAAAGATCATGTTCCTGAAAGCTACGTGCCAGTTTTTCTCGGCGAACAGGTGTTTTTTTGAACAAGTCGAAGTCTATGGACTGCCGGTGACCGATCTGCAGCGCAATCGCTGTGCCGCCGAC
>JANMME010001101.1:0-2764 GCA_031373015.1 Saprospiraceae bacterium | reverse complement strand
CCGCCTTTTCCGGCTTTGCCGATGGCGGAACGAAACCCTGCTACGATATATGCTTCTTGCATGTTGGAAGAATTTTTTAAACGCAACGCGTTCTTTTTAAAACACGAAGAGACTAAGGGACACTAAGTTTTTACTTTCGCGTAAAAGTACGCCGTTCGGTAATTTTCCTTTTGAAAGCTTTTGTGCAAAACACTTTGGACTAATAGGTGTTCATGGCAAGATTGAATGATTTTGCTAAGTTTTAGTTCATTCAGATTATTTTTGCCAATAAAACATAGAAATATGAATGCTTCAACGATTCGCGGAAACTTTGTAACGCTCTTGGCAAATGTGGAAGATGTTTCTATCTTGAAAAAGATGTTTGAAAACTGCATTGAGATTCTTCAAAAAAGTGACCCTCTTGCTGCCCAATTCTCGCAAGAATTGATTGATGATCTTGAGGAGGCCATATCACAAAGTGATGATGAGACAGCGGCTATTTCAAACGACGATGCCTTTAAGATGTTCCGACAATGGGCAAGCGAATAACTTGGCAGTCAAAGCCAATCCGTCAAATGCGGGCACTCGAGCGATATTTTAGAGATGAATTGGGTGCTATTCAAGCATACGATACATTTCTTGGAAAATTGGAAACAAAACTAAGTCGCATTTCAAAGTATCCTGAAAGCGGTCATTACACCGGACGGAAAAACATCCGTTATATCCACGTGGACGATCATCGAAGCATTTTTTACAGAATTAGGCCCGACCGACTGCAAATAATCTTGCTTTGGGATTCTCGCCAATACCCCCAGAAAAACCCTTTCGCTCCAAAACGATGAAGCATCTCTCTTATCTTACTAAGTTTTTCTGGAAATACCGCTGGCGTGTCCTTTTGGGCATCCTCTTCGTTTTGCTCAAAAACTACTTTGCCGTCTGGCAACCGCGGGTCATCGGCGATGCTCTGAATACTGTGGTGCGGGAAGTGGCGTCTTACAAAGCCAAAGGAGGCATTACTGCACACCCGGAAGCCATGGGAGAATTGGGCGGCCAAATCGCCTGGTTTGGCGCTGGAGTGATCGCCCTGGCCCTTATGATGGGCATAGCGATGTTCTTTATGCGCCAAACCATCATCGTGGTAAGCCGCCTCATCGAATACGACATGCGCAAGGAAATCTTTGCGCATTACCTATCGCTTGACCTCGCTTTTTACAAACGAAACGCTACGGGCGACCTCATGTCGCGCATTTCAGAGGATGTGTCGAAGGTGCGTATGTTCCTCGGCCCCACTATTTTGTACGGGCTGGATTTGATTTTTCTTTTCGTGCTTGCCATTTCATCTATGCTCCGGGTGAGCGTTGAACTTACGATGTGGTCATTATTACCCCTCCCCTTTTTGAGTCTTTCCATTTATTGGGTAAGCACCCTGATCAACCGTCGCAGCGAGAAAATCCAGCAACAACTTGCCTCGCTTACCAGCACCACACAAGAAGTTTACAGTGGTATTCGCGTGGTAAAAAGTTATGTGCAGGAATGGGCCATGGGTCGCTGGTTTGCTGCACAGAGCGAAGAATACCGCAAAAAATCACTCGAACTAATCCGTATTGACGCGTTCTTTTTCCCGCTTATGTCTTTGCTTATTGGCGCCAGCACTATCATCACCGTTTATGTGGGTGGCCTGCAGGTGGTAGCCGGGAAAATTAGCCCGGGCAACATCGCTGAATTTGTCATCTACATCAATATGCTCACCTGGCCTGTGACGGCCATTGGCTGGATTGCTTCGCTGACGCAGCAAGCGGCGGCTTCCCAGAAAAGGATCAATGAGTTTTTGGACACTCCACCCAGCATCACAAACCCTGTGACTGTTGACCGTTCGCCATTGACCATTGACCACTCAGCGGTCAATGGTCAAAAGTCAAAAGTCAATGGTCAACAGTCAATAGCCAACAGTCTTCAAGGTCACATCCAATTCCAAAACGTCTCCTTCACCTACCCGGACACTGGCATCAAAGCCCTAGAAAATATATCGTTCGAACTTTTGCCGGGGCAAAAACTGGCCATCGTAGGTCGAACCGGGAGCGGCAAAACGACTATTGCCGACTTGCTCGTGCGCATGTACGATGTGAGCGAAGGCAGGATTTTGATAGATGGCAAAGACATTCGCCAACATGATTTGGCACAGTTGCGCCAGGGCATTGGCTATGTCCCGCAAGATGTGTTCCTTTTTTCTGATGCCGTTTGGGGCAATATTGCCTTTGGGAAGGAAGGTGTTGGCCGCGAAGCAGCGGAGCATTTTGCCAAAAGCGCCGCAATCCACGACGAAATTATAGGTTTGCCAGAAGGCTACGAAACAATGGTGGGTGAACGTGGCGTGAACCTTTCCGGCGGCCAAAAACAGCGCGTAAGCATTGCCCGGGCCTTTGCCAAAGAACCCGACATTGTATTGCTGGACGATTGCCTTTCTGCGGTGGATACAAACACAGAAAGCCGCATACTTGGCTACCTCAGCGGCGCATTGTCTGATAAGACGGCTATTATTATTACGCACCGCATCTACCAGATGCTACAGTTCGACAAGATCATTGTGCTTGATGAGCACCGCGTAGCGGAAGAAGGGACGCATGAGGAGTTGTTGGCTAAGGGCGGTTATTATGCAGAAATGTATGAGCGGCAGTTATTGGGTGAAAATGAAGCGGCATAAAAACACTCCGCTTCTAAACACCTTAATTAAAAATCCGTGTCCCATCCGAGTCATCCGTGTTCCATCTACTAGAAATGGAACACG
>JANMME010001079.1:0-4973 GCA_031373015.1 Saprospiraceae bacterium | reverse complement strand
GCCGCCGTAGTTCACAATAAGCGTTGGCGTGTTGTGCACTTTGGTTTTCCCCCATAGGGTTACCACGTCGTTGTACAGCGGTGCAATCGGGATGTTGTGCTCGATACCAGTGTGACCATCAACGACTTGTGTAAGATTGTGATGAAAAAAAGACCCACCTTCAGGCACCACGAGCATATTTAGTTCACGGGCGGCGGCAATGATCTGCTGGCGTTGCTCCCGGCGTGGCTGGTTGTAACTTTTCACCGAAAATGCCCCCCAGGCCTTGGTGCGGCGCAGGGTGGAACGCGCATCGTCGAGCGAATTGATGGGCGCTTTGAAATCGCCGTCAGCGCCATAAAGGATCGTGCCCGTGGAGTACAAGCGCGGCCCCACCATACGGCCAGCCTTCAGCATTTCGGCATTGGAAAACGCCATCTCGGAGTTCACTGAAGGGTCGTGTTGGGTCGTTACCCCGTATGCAAGTTGGGCATAATATTCCCATTGTTTTTGGGGGTTGAGGCCGTATCGGAAATTCCCGGGATGAGCATGTACATCAATGATACCGGGCATGATGGTTTTGCCCTTGCAATCAATGATTTTGACAGGCGCAGCGCGTTTAACACGTTTGCTGCTGTACGCTTTCATGGTTTCTACGGACTCGATTTTATTTTGAAAAACGGTGATAGCGCCGTTTTCAATCACTTGGTCGCCTTCCATTGTAATGATACGGGCATTTTCAAAAATAACGGTGCCCTCGGGCATATCCGTTGGTAGGGTCAAGCCAATTTTCAGCCCTGCTTCCGGCAGCGGTGGCAATGAATCGGGCGCGCCGGGCAAATACGCGAATCTTTCTTTCAGGTCAATCGTAAAATACTCCTCGCCGAGAGTATAGTTCAGTTTTTGCGAGTCGCCGCTCCAGTGCAGGTTGTAGCCAGCGTCACGGCTGACACAGGTGGCGGGAATGGCTTTGGTATCGGCGCTGAGGTCGAGGGTTTTGCCAGTTTGTGGAAAGGCGCAGATATAAGTCTTGTGCAATTCAATGAATGCTACCCATTTGCCATCAGCTGAGATCGTAAAAGAGTGTGCGTATTTTGATTTAACGTGTACTTTTTCGTCCTTGCCATTAAGGTCGTATGACTTCAGACTTTTATCCAGGGCTCCGAAAAGTGAGCCTCCGGTTTGCACAAAAATCCGTTTACCATCTGCGGAGAATCTTGGGTTTTCGCCACCATCGCACACGAAACGTGGAACATCCATTCCGGTCGCGTCTGCGAGGTATATGCCGGGCTTGGAAGTCATGGCCGGACCCAATTCGTCGTCTCCATCCTGGATGCGGAACACGATTTGTTTGCCATCGGGAGAGAAAGAGGGCGTGCGATAAATATGGTTGCTGAGTCCTCGGATGCTTGTAGATTTGGTAGCGTTGAGCAGTTGCATGCCGCCGCGTTTTTCGTCGTTCCAGGTGGTATAAACCAATGTATTCCCGTCGGGGGAGAAGGCGGGTTCTGCTGCCAGATTGTTTTCGTCGCCGGCAATTTTTTCCGGTTTCCCATCGGGCAAACTTTTGCGGTACAAATACCCTGCGGCATTGAAAATCAAGGTTTTGCCATCCTTGGAGGTAATGGCATTGCGAACAGCCTTTGCCGTAAATTCCTTTTCAAAAACCTTGTTTTCAAACTTTAAAGTCTCGGCTACTTTGGTTTTTACGTTGCAGGTAAAGGGTATGTCAGTCACAGACTCCAAAACCGTTTTATTGTTGTTTTCATCCCACCCAAAGCCAATACGCTTGATTTTGCCACCTGCCCAAATTGCAATGGCGCCCTTTATGGGACCGACATTCAGGAAAGTGAAACCCGGGTAACAACCAAATACCGTCCAGGCCTCCTGCTGATCTTTGTCCAAACCGTCGTACAAAGGGAATTCTTCGCCCGTTTCGAGGTTTCGCAGGCAAAGCACTGACTTGGTGTAATCACGACGCACAAAAGCCAGCCAGCGGCCATTTGGACTTATCTGTGGGCGACAAGCCCCGCCAGCTCCTCCCGTCACTTCCTCGATTTTCCCCTCCTCGCGGTCATAGCGACGAATGGCGAAAATCTGTGTATTGGGGTTTTTGTTATACTGGAAAAAACCGCCGCCGTACATGTCCTCGCTGAAATAAATGTACCGTCCGTCGGGGCTAACGGCTGGTTCGTTCACATCTTGCTGGTCATTTTTGCGCTTGGTGAGTTGCAGGCCGCTGCCGCCGGTGATGTGGTACATCCACATTTCGCCCGCGCCGAGCGAACGGGTAGACGTGAAGTGTTTTCGGGCTACAATGTATTCATTGTCAATCCATTCGGCATTGTTCAGCAACTGAAAACTTTCCTTGGTAACCTGTTTGGCATTGGAGCCGTCGGCATTCATGTACCAGATATTGTCGCCACCGCCGGCATCACTGGTGAACGAGATTTTGCTCCCATCAGGCGAAAATCGAGGCTGTACTTCCCAGGCCAAGCCTTGCCGAATGCAAGTGGCCGTACTTCCAGAAATGGGCATCGTGTAAATGTCACCCAGCATATCAAAAACGATAGTTTTGCCGTCGGGGCTCACATCGAGGCACATCCAGGTGCCTTCGGTGGTGGTAAATTCTACATCGTTGTAGGGTACGCCACCGGGTGGGTTCGAGACATCCCATTTGGGCTTTTCTTGTGAGAAAATGGAAAGTGGTAAGAGGGCAAACAGCGCAATTAATAGGCTTCGATTCATGTGTTTCAAAAATTTAGAAAGGCATAAGTACCGCCTTTCTGAGAAATGTCAGATTAGTTCGACAAGCGGCAAGCAGTTAGAAGTAAGGGTATAATTCGCGGCGCTATTTAAGCCCTTCAAGATAGCCCGGTGGCAGCGCGTAGCCCGTTCCCTGTGCTTGTAGCGCATCAGACCGGGCGGCTTCTTTTTGCCCCAGTTTGTTTTCTGCCGCACTGCGGTAATAAAAGAGTGTACCTTCTTTGGGTTGGTAAATCAGGGCCGAATCCACATCTGTAACGGCTTTGGCATATTGGGCGGTCATCAAGTACGCCGCTGCCCGGTTTTTGAAACAGTCGCCGCGCTTTTGCTTTTCATACAGCAGTGCTTTGGTGTAATCAGCAATGGCTTCGGGGTACTTTTTAAGGAAAAAATGGGCGGAAGCACGGTCGTTCAAGCCCTGTGCGTTGAGGCTGTCTTTTTTCAACAACCGGTCGTACACAGCCAGCGCTTCTTCGTGCCGTTGCAGGTGCACAAGGCTGCCTCCTTCCATCAGGAGGCGTTTGGGTTCGTCAGGGTAAATCCTTTGCAGCCATTTGAAATCTTCAAGCGCCCGGGCATATTTTTTCATTTCAAAAAGCAAAAAACCCCGCGCTTTAATGGTGCCTTCGTGATTGGGCTCGATGCTGTCGGCAGTATCAAGGTCGCGCAAAGCAAGATCGTATTGTTTGCGGTTTTGGTACTCGATGGCACGGTTGACGTACACAATATTCGCTGAGGGATAATGCTTTATGGTTTCGGTGAAAAGCGTAACCGTGTCTTTCCAAAGCGCGGTCTGCTGGCGGGTTTTCCAGATGCACAACAACGCAAATGCCCCGACTGCTATCATCGCAGTTTGCCTTCGCCAGTCGCCTACGGGTAAGCGAGAAATGAGCCAACCCAACAAGAGAAACAATCCGACATAAGGCACATAAGTATAGCGTTCCGCCAAAATAGCGCCGCCCACTGCAACCACCTTCAACACGAGCGCAACGGTGACAGCATAAAAGCCAATGCAAAACGCCATCATCCTCGTGCGACGTAACGACCACAGTGTAGCACTGGCCAAGACCAAAAACAGAGGGACGTAGGTGTAAAATGACTGCGGCAAATCGGCCCGATTTTTTGGGTAGGGGTAAAACGCCGACATATCGCCCCACCAAAACGCCTTGATGAAGTACTGCATAAAGCCATACATGCCGATTACCAGATTCTCTAAACTTGAATATTGGTAAGCGTGCATGGCCTGCGCCTGCGCGTCGAGCGTGAGTTTGCCGACCCAAAGCGACAGCGCGAAAAAGGGCAGTTTTTCAAGCCACAAAGACCTTGTAGGTTTTTGGAAACCTATAAGGTCTCGGCGTTCCACAAAATCAACCAATAACATCACCAGGGGGAACACCACCGCAGCAGGTTTTGAAAAGCAAGAAAGCACTGCAAGACCAAACGCCAGCGCGTACCAGCTCCAACGGCGGGTGTCCAAAAACCGAAAATAGGCCAGCAAGCCCAGGAAAAAGAAGGCGGTGTACAAAACGTCTTTGCGGGCCGCTACCCAGGCCACCGACTCAACGTGCATCGGGTGAATGCCAAAAAATAGCGCAGCCACAAAGCCCGCCAGCCAATTGCCTCGGGTGACTCTGCGGGCAAAAAAGAACACGAGCACGGTGTTCAAACAGTGCAAGAAAAGGCTCGTGGCATGGTACGGGAAAGCGTTTTTGTTGCCGCCAAACACATTGTCAATCCCAAGGGAGAACATGGTGACGGGGTGGATATTGCAAGCGACCGGACGTGTCAGTATTTGGGGGAGGCTTTCCCAACTCAGGGATAACAATGGGTTTTCGACCACATATTCCAGGTCGTCCCAGTTGGTAAAACCATTGAGCAGTGCAGTAGGTAAATAGGCTGCAAGCGTTGCAAGCAATAGTACCCCAAGCAAAAACCAGAGGGCTGGTGGGGTGTCGGAAGCGGGTGTTTGCGCCCGCAGTGCTTCCGGTATTTCGCGCAGTTTTTGAGCGGATGGCTTCGTTTTGTGCTTCATCGAAAATCTAGGTTGTGGCTCGGGGCAAAGATGACCGAAAATCCTCGGTTTTTTCTCCGAAATTTGCGCTTCGTAGGAGATGGGAGGATGGATGGAACACGGATGACACGGATGTGACACCGATTTTTGGGTTTGTAAATCCGTGTCTCATCCGTGTCATACGTGTTACATACATACTCCCCACTCCAACGAAGCG